>CAIWXG010000037.1 GCA_903916555.1 uncultured Bacteroidota bacterium | reverse complement strand
TGAAAAAACAAATACCTACCGGGCAAAAACTATCGGAAAAATATAGAGGAAAATTGCCTACTGAAATTGCAGACGAACTACAAGAATATGTAACCCAAAGCCGAAATGAAAGGAACTGCCGCAATATTTAATTGATACAAATGCAGTTATTGATTATATAGGTAAAAAAATGCCTGAATCAGGATTGGTATTTATGGATGCAGTTATTAACAATATACCTAATATTTCTGTTATCACTAAAATTGAAATACTTGGATTCAATGCAGCAGGCAACTATTACCAATTACTTGCCGATTTTATGGATGATTCTGTAATATTCGATTTATTGGAAGATGTTGTAAATCAAAGTATCTCACTTCGTAAAAGACATAAAATTAAATTACCTGATATTATTATTGCAGCAACTGCCTTAATGTTTGATTTGCAATTGATAACAAGAAATGTAAAAGACTTTCATGGTATTGAAAATCTAAAAATAATTAATCCATGGGATTTTTGATAAGGAACATTTTTGGATGATTTTCCAAAAACAAAACAAAAATCTTTTTTGAAAAAATAAAAACCCGGAATAAATGTTTATTTGGCAATATAAAGATTCTTTTTTCTTTCTTTATAAAGATGTGCCAAACCTTTGAGGTGTGGCACATCTAACAAAAAAAGCAGATTGCTTGTCATCAGGGGGATTCCGAGAAAAGCGGAATGACGTGCTTTGATTGGGCTTTCCAAAAAATAGCTTTTCCCTCTCAAAAAGTATTTCCCAAAGCAACTCTTTTACAGACTCCAGAAGAACTTATTTTTGTTGGTACGCAACAGGATGAACAGAACTAAATATTTATTAAGGTTTCATTTTTATTTTAAATATTTTTGTAATAAAAAATTATTGTACACAGCCGGCTATACAAAGTACCAGATAATCAACTCATTATTACATTACTACATTACTATCCAAACAGGTACTTGTAACAGTTGATGATAAAGTTATTGAAAATAATAAAATTGCTATGATGAAATTAGCTGCAAAAGATCCTTTATTCCTTTCAGACATGAAGGAGGTTAACGATGATTTAGAGGGCATTGAACACGACAGCAAATAAAATCCTAAAAATCAGAGTTAAAGAACACGCTCATATAGATTTGTGTTTTCGAGTTTTAAAAGCTGTCCTGTCGAGGCGAGGAGGATTGTTTATGTCAAAGTTATAGGCAACACTATTAAGGTACTTAGAAGCAGCTAAACGTTCTTCAACCGTTTTAGATTTCCAATAGGCTTATTGATTTGCTGCCTCCGTATGGGAATGCCCCCTTTCCTTTTGTTCTGTCTAAATTATTTACGAATGTATCAAATATAGAATCACAAAAAAACGGCTGTTCCTTTTTATTGGAAACAGCCGTATAAAAATTTATTTATTTGACTTATGCAACTTCTGCTGCAACTTCTCTCCTGATTACATTTAATGCACCACCGGCTTTAAACCACTCTATTTGTTGTGCGTTATAAGTATGATTTAACATAATTTCATCTTTACTGCCGTCTTTGTGATTTAGAACCATTGTTAATGGTGTACCTTCTGCAAATGTAATTAAGCCCAAAATATCTAAAGAATCGTCTTCTTGTATTTTGTTATAATCTTCTTTATTTACAAAAGTAAGAGCCAGCATGCCTTGTTTTTTCAAGTTTGTTTCGTGTATGCGGGCAAAACTCTTAACTATAATGGCATTTACTCCCAAATGACGTGGTTCCATAGCAGCATGTTCTCTACTACTTCCTTCGCCATAATTCTCATCACCTACTACTACACTTGGCATTCCCGCAGCTTTATATGCACGTTGCACCGCTGGTACTTCGCCATATTCGCCGGTCAATTGATTTTTTACTTTATTAACTTCCATGTTATAGGCATTTACTGCACCAATCAACATGTTATTAGAAATATTATCTAAATGACCGCGATATTTTAACCAAGGTCCAGCCATAGAAATATGGTCTGTAGTACATTTGCCGAACGCTTTAATTAATAATTTAAGTCCGGTCATTTCTTTTCCATCCCATGCTTTAAATGGCTCTAATAGTTGCAATCTACTGCTTGTTGGGCTTACAATTACTGTTAAACCTGCACCACTTGCAGCAGGTGCCACATAACCGGCATCTTCAACAGCAAAACCTTTGGCAGGCAATTCTAATCCTTTAGGTTCATCAAGCATAACTTCTTCTCCATTAGCATTTTTCAATTTGTCTTTTAAGGGATTAAAAGATAAACTACCTGCTATTGCAAGCGCAGTAACTATTTCGGGCGATGCTACGAACGCATGTGTAGAAGCCAACCCATCATTACGCTTTGCGAAATTTCGGTTGAAGGATGTAATAATTGTATTTTTTCTGTTAGGGTCGTCTATATGTCTTGCCCACTGCCCAATACATGGCCCACATGCATTTGCTAATAATTTACCGCCCAATCTGTCAAAAGTATCTAACATACCATCACGTTCAATAGTAAAACGAACCATTTCCGAACCTGGGGTAATCGTAAATTCACTCTTAGTTTTAAGACCTAAAGCAATTGCATTAGTAGCAATTGAAGCAGAACGAAAAATATCTTCGTAAGAAGAATTGGTACAAGAACCTATGAGTGCTACTTCTACTGCATCAGGCCAATTGTTTTGTTTCACAGCCGCTGCCATTTGGCTTATCGGTGTTGCATAATCGGGTGTAAATGGTCCGTTTATGTATGGTTCCAGCTCATCTAAGTTAATTTCAATTAATTGGTCGTAATAAGCTGCCGGATTAGCATATACTTCAGGGTCGGGTCTTAAATGTTCTTTTACCTTAAATGCCAAATCTGCAACATCGGCACGGTTTGTACCACGCAAATAATCACCCATTTTTTCATCGTAAGCAAAAACAGAACAAGTAGCACCTATTTCTGCCCCCATGTTACAAATAGTACCTTTACCTGTACAGCTTAGGCTGTCGGCACCTTCTCCAAAATATTCAACAATAGCACCGGTACCACCTTTAACTGTAAGTATGCCTGCCACTTTCAATATTATATCTTTAGCTGATGTCCAACCACTCAGTTTACCTATAAGATGTACACCTATTACTTTAGGCATTTTCAATTCCCAAGGCAAGCCGGCCATCACATCTACAGCATCGGCACCGCCTACGCCTATTGCAAGCATACCTAAACCACCTGCATTTGGTGTATGGCTGTCTGTGCCAATCATCATACCACCGGGGAAAGCATAATTTTCTAATACTACCTGATGAATAATACCGGCACCTGCACGCCAAAAACCAATACCATATTTATTAGATATTGAAGCAAGGAAATCATAAACTTCTTTATTTACATCCACTGCAGTTGCTAAGTCTTCTACCGCACCTGTCTTAGCTTGTATTAAATGGTCGCAATGCACTGTACTTGGTACCGCAACTTTATCGCGACCACATGTGCTGAATTGCAAAAGAGCCATTTGTGCAGTAGCATCTTGCATAGCTACACGGTCAGGATTAAAGTTCACATAATCTTTACCACGATTATATGCCTCTTCCGGCCAATCGTCTGTATGCGAATATAAAATTTTCTCTGCTAATGTTAGCGGACGACCTAATAGAGTGCGTGCAGATACTACTCTTGCCGGTAATTTATGGTAGGTACTGCGAATTAATTCAATATCAAATGCCATGGGTGAATGTTTTTAAATATTATTTATTTCGTTCGCAAAATTACACAAATTGTTGAAAGGTGTAGTTGGTATTTAAAATATTATGCACAAAACGATAAAAAGCAAATCTATATTATATAAATTAATACATTAAATTAAAATGACTTTATTTTATAATTCAAACAAAATTATATACTCAATGTATTTTTGCAAAAATAAGTTTCTTTTGCTTTTCTGCTATATACGAGTAACTTTGCATAAAATTTGATAATTCTACAATTAAAGTTTTATTAATCTCAAATATTTAATTTTTATGAATTTATTTTCTTTACAGAACGAAGAATTCTCGCATAGACATATAGGACCGGGAATTAATGATACAGCAGAAATGCTTGCTACGATTGGTGTAGAAAGTATGGAAGAATTGATAGGAAGAACAGTACCATCAATTATCCGCATGAACCGACGTCTTAATATACCGGAAGCTGTTAGCGAGGCCCAGTATTTAAGAGATTTGGCTATAACCGCTACAAAGAATAAACTTAATAAAAATTATATTGGTCAGGGGTATTATGACACACATACACCAAGTGTAATACTTAGAAATATTTTTGAAAACCCGGGTTGGTACACTCAATATACTCCTTATCAAGCAGAAATAAGCCAAGGTAGATTAGAGAGTTTACTTAATTACCAAACAATGGTTAGCGATTTAACCGGTTTGCCAATAAGTAATGCTTCTTTGCTCGATGAAGCTACTGCTGCTGCCGAAGCTATGAATATGTTCTTTCATACAGCTAATAAAAACCACGAAAACCCTGAACGTCCTAAATTTTTTATAGACAATAGTGTATTCGCACAAACAAAAGATGTTGTTATCACCAGAGCTGCACCACATAGTATAGAAATAGTTATTGGCGATTATAGAATTGCAGAAATTGATACTACTTATTTCGGTGCATTAATACAATATCCTAATTCTTTAGGCAGTATAGAAGATTACAGTAGTTTTATTGCTACAATGCACGAAGCAGGCGGCTTTGTTGTTATGGCTACCGATTTATTGGCATTAACATTACTTACTACACCAGGAGAATTAGGTGCCGATGTGGCAATAGGTAATGCACAGCGTTTCGGCGTACCAATGGGTTTTGGTGGTCCGCATGCTGCTTTTTTTGCTACAAAAGATGAGTTTAAACGTCAAATGCCGGGTCGCTTGATAGGTGTTAGTATAGATGCACAAAATAACCGTGCATTACGTATGGCTTTAGGCACACGCGAGCAACATATTAAAAGAGAAAAAGCAACATCTAATATTTGTACTGCACAGGCATTATTAGCTAATATGGCTGCCATGTATGCTGTATATCATGGACCTAAAGGACTTAAAAATATTGCAAAAAGAATTGCTGCACTTACCCAAACATTGGGCGAAAGTTTAGAAATGGCAGGTTATACTCTTAACTCACAACATTATTTTGATACTGTTTGTTTTGATGTAGAAAATGTAAATAATATTTGCAGCATAGCAGAAGCAAAAGGAATTAATTTCTTTTATAATGGCAATACAGTTAGTATTTCAATTGATGAAACAACAACACCAAGTGATTTAATAGAAATAATAAGTGTTTTTGTTGATGAGAATGAGCCCGTATCAATAAATGTTGACGAACATTCTTTCATGGAAAATATTCCGGAAAGCCTAACACGTACAAGTGAGTTTTTAACTCATAAAGTATTTAATACCTATCATAGTGAAACATTGATGATGCGTTACCTTAAATTTTTAGAAAACAAAGATTTAAGTTTAAATACCAGCATGATTTCTTTAGGTTCTTGCACCATGAAATTAAATGCTGCAACCGAAATGATGCCGCTAAGCTGGCCTAATTGGTCTAAAATGCATCCACTTGCACCTAAAGACCAAAGCGAAGGTTATAAACAAATAATTACTGAATTATCTCAATATCTGTGCGAAATTACAAATTTTGATGCTTGCAGCTTGCAACCTAACAGTGGGGCACAAGGTGAATATGCAGGCTTATTAGCTATTCGCGATTACCATTTGGCATTAGGCGAAGGACATAGAAATGTAATGCTTATTCCTATTTCTGCACATGGTACTAACCCTGCAAGTGCGGTAATGGCCGGTTATAAAGTATTAGTAGTAAAAGCGTTAGAAAATGGATATGTTGATGTGGAAGATTTGAAATTAAAAGCTACACAAAATGCTGCAAATCTTGCCGGTATCATGATAACTTACCCATCTACTTATGGTGTATATGAAGAGGCAATAAAAGATATTACTGAAATAGTACACAATAACGGCGGACAGGTTTATATGGATGGTGCCAATATGAATGCTCAAGTAGGACTTACTGCTCCGGGCTTAATTGGTGCAGATGTATGCCATTTAAATTTACATAAAACATTTGCCATTCCTCATGGTGGTGGCGGTCCGGGCATGGGCCCTATTTGTGTACGTAAACACTTAGCGCCATTTTTACCCGGCCATGTTTCTTTATCACCTAACGATAATTCTAAATGTAATGCAGTATCTGCTGCTCCGTATGGGTCTGCTAGTATTTTGCTTATTTCTTATGCCTACATTAAAATGTTAGGCCCGGTAGGTGCTCGTAAATCTACTGAATATGCAATATTGAATGCGAATTATATGCGTTGCCGTTTAACAGAAAAATTTGATATTCTTTATACAGGTCCCGGTGGTACCTGTGCTCATGAATTTATTGTTGACCTGCGTCCGTTTAAAAAGACAGCCGGTATTGAAGCTGAAGATGTTGCAAAACGATTAATTGATTATGGTTTCCATGCACCTACTATGAGCTTCCCTGTTGCCGGCACTTTAATGATAGAGCCTACTGAAAGTGAAGATAAAGCAGAGCTTGACCGTTTTTGTGATGCTATGTTGAGCATTCGTGAGGAAATAAGACAAATAGAAGACGGCACAATGGATGCACATGACAATCCGTTACATAATGCCCCACATACGCAAACTGTAATAACTGCAGATGAGTGGAATCATAAATACAGCCGTCAGCAAGCAGCATTCCCTTTGCCTTATGTAAAACAAAATAAATTCTGGCCAAGTGTGGCACGTGTAAATAATACTTACGGAGACCGTAATTTAATATGCACATGCGAACCAACTGAGTCTTATGTTGAAGCTTAATAATACTAGGTATTACCCAAATAATAAATAATAAAAGCGAGCTATGCTCGCTTTTATTATGATGGTACTTTGTCAATTGGTGAGACAGTATCTCACTATTTTGAAAATTTAAATATAATTTACGTGTATAGACAAAACCCATTAAAGGTAGATAGGTGTGCCACACCTAATTTAAACACCCAATAGCCATCTATATTTTACCATGTATTTTTAATCCCTAACTCCGCTCAATTTAGGTAGTCTATTTTTATTTTATTGAATAGTGCAGTAGTTTTAAGTGACATTTCGGAAATAGTCCATTTGTCATTTATTTTGAGTTTAAAAATGCT
>CAIWXG010000036.1 GCA_903916555.1 uncultured Bacteroidota bacterium | reverse complement strand
TATTTCTGCAAAACGCCACTGAAGAAGTGGCTGCCAAGAGCTATTGCAAACACCCAAAATTGCCATTGATTTGTAAGTGAGTTTAAGGTGAGGCATCAAAAACAACCCGTTTTTTATTAAAATTTTAAATGGGCAGTTTATTTTTTGTAATTTGTTGATAATGAGGTACTTGTAAAAATAAACTGCTCATTAATTGCCCGTTTGTGTATCATAGTGAGTTATTTGTTTTGTTAGGTATTTGGTTTTAAGGTTGTAAGGTATTTTATTTTAGAATAGCTTTTTAAGGTTTAATTGCACCTGATTAGGGTGGTTTTGGGGCGTTTTTGGTTATGGGTAAGGGTTTGAGTGTTAGTGTTTTGTGTGTGATTTTTATCTGAACCATGATTCGCCTGATTATCTTGATAAACTTGATGCTCGTGGTTTGTGATTGCTGAATGCTGAGAACAGAAAGCTTCATTTAGCTTCAGTTCTTTGAATACTTTCGGAGAAAGGGTTCTATTTATACTTCCGGATTCCCTGTGGAAAATCCGGAAGAACAAGGATTTTTTTGATTTGTCATATCTAACATACTATACAAAAAGCTGCCCGTACAGGCGGGCGGAATGACGACCAATTGTGTGCTTTTTACATGTTTTTTTGTACGCTACATGTTTTTTATCTATCTCAATGCTCACCTATGAGGCTGCATTGCGAAATGAAGAGCATGGATTGGGCAGAGCATAATAATAGGAGTATAAGCAAAGAGCTCAAAAATTGCCAATGTGAGTAGCGCCACGCTTTTAGTTGTAGCACAACTTGTGCCTAATTTGGAAACATTTGTATTGCGAAACTACTAACAAACTAATGTTATCAAATTATGACCATTTTGTTAATAAGCGGCGGCAATGCTTTTTTTGCTTACATTTGAATTGAAAATTTTTTGGTTTCTACCTGTAAGTTTTTTAGCCGGCTTATTTTAATATTTATTTACGTTTAAAAAATTATTTACACTTAAAATTATTTACTAATGAAACTGAAAGAACGTATGTACAGTAAGACTGTACCCTTGCCGCAGGCATGCCTTGCAGAGGCAGACAGCCCGCAAAAAAACACTAACATATTGCCCCATCCCCTATCAGTGGAACGAACGAAGACACAAAGGGGTTTATTACTTACCTTTTTGCTTAGTTTGGCACTGGGCTTTTGGGGTGGGCAGGCGAAAGGGCAAATTTGCACCGGCTGCACTACTATTACTGGTATGCCATCAACAACTATTTACGGCTGCCCGGGTGATATTTATACGCTAACGGGCGTAACCTTGTCAACAGATTATACACCGCTAAGTTATGCAATTACACCAACAGTAGGTGTAGCACCATCTGCTGGACTATTATTACCAACAGCAGCAACCTTACCGGATATTAATTTTACAATACCGGGTACTTGTACAACTTACAGTATTTCCGTAAATGCATTGAGCCACTTAAATGAAATTATAGGTGGTGATTTTGAAGCAGGATTGCCTGTGGGTTGGGCAACTGATTATATTTTGAATTGTGCGGTAGGTACGGGAGGTGCAGGTGGTATTTCAGGTGATTATTGCTTAGCAAGTGATCCGCATGATTTAGATCCCGGCGGCTGTGATTTTTTTGACCATACAACAGGAGCAGTAGGCGGACACATGATGATGTGTAACGGAGATGTTGCGGCTGGCACGAGGGTGCTATATAATGACAACCTTATTTTGTGTTGTAATACCACTTATAGACTTAGATTTTTTGCAAGAAGTTGGACACATGGTGGCACACCTGCAACTATAAGAGTAAATATAAACGGAGTAATACATGATATAATATTGCCAGCAACATGTGACCCTTGGATGCCATATACTATTGATTTTGTAACACCTGCTTGCTTGGGTATGGCTATGAATTCTATTAATACAGTAGATATTACTTTAGCCTATTTTAATAATGATTTTGCAATTGATGATATTAGCTTAAATAGAATATGCTCTACTATTGTTCCTTTAACTTTATGCCCTTTAGCACCTATTGAAGGTCCTACTCAGGTATGCTTGGGTAATAATATAACTTTAAGCGATGCAACTCCGGGTGGTACATGGAGCAGTAGCAGCAGCAATGCAACTATTGGTTCTACTACAGGTATTGTAACTGGCGTAAGTGCAGGTACTGCAACTATTACTTATACAATAACGAGTATTTCATCTACTAGTACTTGTTTTGTAATCTACCCTATAACTGTAAATCCTTTACCGGCTGCAATCAGTGGTCTTGCAAGCGTATGTGTAGGCAACTCTATTACACTAAGCGATATTAGCGGAACGGGTACATGGACAAGCTCTAACCCGGGTATAGCTACTGTGGGTTCTCTAACAGGTATAGTAACGGGAGTATCCGGACCGGGATCAACTATTATTGATTTTACTTTAACAAGCACCGGTTGCAGCGTAAGTACCAATGTGAATGTGAACCCAATGCCGGTACCTATTTCCGGACCTACATCCTTATGCGTAGGCAGTACTATTACAGTATCGGACATGACGCCCGGTGGAACATGGGGTTGCTCTTCGGGTTTAATGCTTGCAACAAGTGCTTACCCTAATGCTGTTTTTATTTCTACAGGTAGCATAGGTGTTTCTACAATTACCTATACATTGCCACCGGGTCTCTGCTCTGTTAGCTACCCTATAACCATAAACCCGATACCCGGCCCAATAGGTGGCATTACAAGTGTATGCGTAGGCAGCACTATAACACTTACTGACGGGAGCGGACCGGGAACATGGACGAGTTTAACACCTGGTATTGCCACCGTTGGTTCTCTTACGGGTATTGTAACAGGTGTAAACCCGGGTTCAGTGCTTATTGATTATACAGTAGCCGGTTGCAGCAGAACGATCAATGTAAATGTGAATCCGTTACCAAGCCCTATTTTAGGTGCTTTAACCGTGTGTGCAGGCTCTACAATTGTATTAAGCGACCTTACAGGTGGTGGTATATGGTCTTCGGCAACACCGGGAGTAGCAACTATTGACGGTACTACCGGTATAGTAAGCGGTGTTAGTGCCGGCACTACTCTTATAGATTATACCAACCCACTTACAGGTTGTTTTGTAAGTGTAACAGTTACGGTTAACCCCTTACCTGGCGCAATTAGCGGACTTACAACTGTATGTGTGGGTAGCAGTATTGCCCTAAGCGATGCTACAACAGGTGGCACTTGGAGCAGTAGTAATATTCTTATAGCATCTGTAGATGCAACCGGTTTAGTAACCGGCGTTGCAGCAGGCGCTGTTACTATTACTTATACATTAGGTACAGGATGCTATGTTACAACTTTAGTGAATGTATTAACAACACCGCTACCGATAGCTTTAACAGGCCCAACCCATGTGTGTGTGGGCAGTACTATATTATTGAGCGGCGGCTCTATTTCTGGTACTTGGTCATCATCTGCATCGACTGTGGCAAGTGTTATATCTGGTGGTTTGGTAACAGGTGTAGCTACAGGTACTGCAACAATATCCTATACTTATACTACTGTTTGCGGCACAACGCTTACTGCCCCATACGATATTACCGTAAACAGTTTACCGGTAGTAAGTATAGCACCGGCAACGCAGTATTATTGCAGCAATCCTATTTCATTTAGTGCCACTGCCTCTTCTGTTGCTTATGGTGCAGGCCCTTATGCTTATGCATGGTCGCCTACAACTTATATTATTGGCAGTAGCACAGCACCACTTATTACTTGTGCCGGTATGGGCACAACAACTGTATTTACTTGTATTGTTACCGATGCCAATGGCTGTGTAGCACCTGCAACAGCAGAGGCTATTATACCGCAATGCAGCGGTATATGCAGTGCAGCCAAGGGTTGCGGCCCTATAGTGTCTTTAGCTCCCGGTTCTGCTATATTATTAGGTGGTGGTGCGTCGTTTACTGGTTTATATTATTTAGACCATAGTATTACCATAACCGGTGGTACGGCTACCTTTAGTAATGCAATAGTTGCAGTGGCAAACGGTGTTGTTATTAATGTAGCTGCTACTGCGAATGTAGTTATAGACCATAGCCACTTTTTTAGTAATTGCGACAAAGGCATGTGGAATGGTTTTAATATGCTAACAGCAGGTGCTACTACAGCAAGTATCGTTACCAAAAACGAAAGCTTGATAGAGGATGCTACTACGGCAATAAAGTTTAACTTGCCGGCATATTCTATAGGTCAATTATTGTATAGTAGCCAAACTATTTTTAACAGGTGCAACATAGATATTTATATTAACGGCTATAATTACACTAATAATTTCCCTTGTAAAATATACAATACGGTATTTACAAGCAGAGATTTTAATAACTATACCGATGGCTTGGTATTATACCCTTGCGTATGGCCTAAAGTTGAAGAACTGGAAAATGGCTATAGCCGCACAGCACAAGAATTATTGCCTATGAATATAGACAATCTGCTTGCCAAACCAACACCGGGAGGCCCTACTGCTTATAACCATGTTTATTGTAAAGATGCCAGCTATGCCAAAATTGGTATTGCACTAAAGGATGTAGGCTTGCTTAGCGGCTCAAGTTATTATGGTTTTGTGCTTACAGGTGGGGTGCAACCCAACCTGTTTGATAATTTAGGTATCGGACTATTTGCACAGAATAGCAATGTAACCGTGTTGGGTAATTATTTTGCCTACATACAACATTACGACAATGGCATTACCCCTAACCCTACTACTAACGAAAGTGCCGTATATGCCCAAACCGGCTTGGCAAACAATAACAGCCTAACGGTAAACGATGGTTCTACCGGCATGTATGGTTCTAACACCAACTATTTTTACAGTTGCAATAACGGGGTGTTTGCTACCAACTATAAGTATGTAAATTGCCAATACAATAAAATGTACAGCAACCACACAACAGCAGGTAGCATAAGCGGTGCCGATGCAAGCAACGGTATAATAGGCTTTAATATAAATACCAATTATTTTAATAGCTTAACTGTAAATAATAACTATATTTGCAATATAGAAACGGGTATTATGTTTACGCTCAATACGAATACAGTATGCCCTAACGGCTTTATAAACAATAATAAAATAATTGGTTATACTACCGATTGGCCGGCAGGCTACTGCACTTGGGGCATCTATTTAAACCATGCAGGGGCAGCATATACTGGCAGTGTAATGCCTACTTATTTTAGTGTGTCATATAATGAAGTCTATTTAGCCTATAACGGAATTTTTGCTAATAACTTTGGTAAAAAAGCACTCTCAATTGGCAACAACAATATAGATATGGTACCGGCAAGCTATACTATGGGTTTGGGCCCGCAATTTGGTATAGACTACACCAAGTGCGATGTGCCGCAATTGAGTAATAATTGTGTTACCGGCCATGTACCGAGCTATGCCACTAGCAATGTACTAACGGGTTATTACGGCTGGAGTAATTATAACGCACTGAGTAACTGCAACAGTGTACAAAATGTGTATTACGGTTTTAGCTTTAGCGGCGGTACCAATGTGCATAACTGGCTGAATAACTATATAGGCAATAGCTATTTTGGGTATTATTTGGCAGGTAATATAGGCAGCCAGCCGGGTAGTGGCGCCTTTCCGTGCAACAATTACTGGGAACCTACTGTGCCTTGGAATCTCGTTATAGGTCCTTTCCAAACCTTTAACAGCAATTCAGCACCACCCACAGGTTCTAAACTGTATGTAAGAACAGGCTCAGGCAGCACTTACGACCCGGTTATAAACAGTGCAACTGCACCTGGTAACAACTATAGGCATTTGTTTCCTTTTGTTACATTAGTTAATCATACGGGATATAGTTATTTGCCATGCTATCATTTATCATCGGCAGTAAGCTGGCGCACTACCAGTAACGACAGCACTGACACTACCGATTATGCTAACTTGCCTACAGGAGCAAAAGAACTCTTTGAACAAGAATTAACCTATATAGCAGACAGCACCGATACCCTGATACCGGCAATACCTACATTTGCAAGCAACTGGATAAACCAAATGGCGATATACACTGCCACCCAAACAGATAGTGCTTTAATAGACTCATCGGCACTGTTGGCACAATTTGCTGCTCTGGCACAAAACAGCCGCTATGCATGGCTTACAGGTATAGAATATGCAATAGACATGGGTAGCTACGACAGCGCGGCAAGCTTAATGGCAGCCAAACCCGATGCGTTTGTAAATACCGCAACAGACAGCAGTACCGGTATAAGGATGGCAGACAGTGCTGCGGCAGACGGTATTGTTTACAATTACTTGGCTTATTACAGCATATACAGCAACTATTTGCAGCAAAACATGAGCGGTAGCGACAGTAGCACCTTGCAAGCACTGGCAGGACTATGCCCAGATGCCGACGGACATGTAGTGTTTAAAGCCCGTGCCTTATATGCAAGTGTGTATAATGCAATAGGCAATTGGCGATATGCTTGCGGTGGCGACAGCACAGGAGCCAGATATGCAAAACCTGCAAGTATTACAGGGTTGCAAAACTATACGCTATACCCCAACCCGAATGATGGAAATATAACCTTATTGCAAAGCATTGCAGATAAAGGTGAACTGAAAGCTGAAATACTAAATGCTTACGGGCAAGTGGTAGAGCAGCTAAAGTTTGCCATTAGTAATAGTGCAATACAACTGCATTTAGGTAGGTTACCGGTAGGTGTTTACTTATTGCACCTTACTGATAAACAAGGTAAGATGTATAACTTAAAATTTGAAATACAATAAATTTTTAAACATAATAAACCGGTTTTTTAATCAAAATAGGATTAGAAAATCGGTTTATTTAAATAAAATTCTTTAAACATGATAAAGAAAGCAATTTGTAGCATCGTTTTTATATTATATATGTTGGTATATGCCCAAGCACAAATTATAACAACAATTGCAGGAAGCGGGGCTTACGGAGAGCCTACATGTGGGTTTACAGGCGATGGCTTTGCGGCAACAAATGCCACTTTGTGCAAACCTGTAGGTATAACCATTGATACATTTGGCAATTTGTATATAGGTGAGGACGGTAATTTAAGAATCCGGAAAGTAAGCCCAACCGGTATTATTTCTACTTATGCAGGCAACGGCACACAAGGGTATTTTGGCGATGGCGGGCCGGCTACAGCAGCAGAGTTTTATCATATATATTATATTATGTGCGATAAAAAAGGGAATGTATATGTACCTGATAATTCTTATGATTTACCGGGTCCGGGCAATCCCCGTATAAGAAAAATAAGTACTACCGGTTTTATATCAACAATTGCCGGTGATAGTGTTTCGGGAAATACAGGTGATGGCGGACCGGCAATTTTAGCGGAACTGATGTCACCTTTAGGTATTGCATTTGATAAAAAGGATAATATGTATATTGCTGATTATGCATCAGTTATAAGAAAAATAAATAAATTGGGTATTATCTCTACTATTTGTGGTTTGGGTTATACGGGTGCTTGGGGTTTTGGCGGAGACGGAGGTCCGGCTACTGCGGCATTACTCAATTGGATACCTGATGTAGCAGCAGATAATAAAGGGAATATATATATATCGGATGCAGGCAATTGTAAAATAAGAAAGATAGACACAAATGGTATTATAAGCACTTATGCAGGTGCAGATACTTTAGGTGGGTTTAGCGGAGACGGTGGACCTGCTACTGCTGCATTGTTAAAGAGTCCGGCAGGTATTATTTGTGATGCGGCAGGTAATGTTTATTTTTCGGATTGTGCCAACTTTGTGGTGCGTAAAATAAGTACTACCGGTATTATTACAACCATAGCCGGCAACCATGGCGAGGGCTTCTGCGGCGATGGTGGCCCGGCAACAGACGCCTGCTTAGACCGCCCCGCAGGCTTGGCATTCGACAAACAAGGTAATTTATACATAGCAGACTGGTGGAATAACCGTGTGCGTAAGGTAAGTAATGTAGGGGTAATGGTAGATGAGGTGCCAAGCGTGGTGGGGGGTGGTGAGGTGCTAAACATTTACCCCAACCCCACAACAGGCAATATAACAATAGAAGGAGCATCAGGGTGCAGTATCGTTATTTATGATATGGTGGGGCGGCAAGTTTATACTACCTTGCTTACCAATAATAAACAGATATTGCATTTAAGTAATATGCAAAAAGGCATTTATATTGTAGAGGTGGAGTATGAAGATGGGGAGCGAGTGAGGAGGAGGGTGGTGGTAGATTGATGACAGCTTGCAAGCCATCGGGAGATTCCGCGAAAATGCGGAATGACGGGCTTAGATTGGGCTATGAAAAAACCAAGAAAAAAGCTCAAAATTGGTCGTTATTCCCCCCGCCTGTGCGGGCAGGCTTTTTCTGCGGAATCTTCTGAGAATTGGTATTTTGTAGTATATACCCCTATTCCCTGCGGTAAATTAGGAAGTAAGGGTGTAAAAAAAGGATGCTCTTTTGGGAACATCCTTTTTTTGATTGCGATTTATATATATGTTGTTGTTTTATAAATCTAATTTATATTTTCGGGCTGTTTCTTTTGCAATCTCATAACCTGCGTCTGCATGTCTTATTACTCCCATAGCAGGGTCGTTAAACAATACTCTGCGTAAGCGTTCTTCGGCATCTTTAGTACCATCTGCTACTATTACCATGCCTGCATGTTGCGAATAACCGATGCCCACACCCCCACCATGATGCTGTGATACCCAACTGGCACCGCCTGCGGTATTAATTAAAGAATTGAGTATGGGCCAATCAGATACGGCATCGCTGCCGTCTTTCATTGCTTCGGTTTCGCGATTGGGTGATGCTACCGAACCGGTATCTAAATGGTCTCTACCAATAACAATTGGTGCTTTTACTTTACCGCTTGCTACTAATTCATTAAACATAAGCCCTGCCTTTTCTCTATCACCCATACCTAACCAACAAATACGAGAAGGTAATCCTTGAAATGCTATTCTTTCTTTAGCCATTTTCAACCAACGAATTAGTCCTGTATTTTCAGGAAAAAGCTCCATCATAGCTTTATCGGTAGTATAAATGTCTTCCGGGTCGCCACTTAATGCCACCCACCTGAATGGGCCCTTTCCTTCACAAAACAAAGGACGGATATAGGCAGGTACAAAACCTGGAAAATCAAATGCATTTTTTACTCCACGTTTATCAAATGCTTGTCCACGCAAATTATTGCCATAATCAAAAGTAATAGCTCCCCTTTTTTGCAATTCCAACATTTGGTTTACATGTAAAGCAATAGTATCTAATGCGCTGCTTTCATATTCAACAGGGTTTACTTTGCGTAATATGTTAGCTTGTTCTACTGTTAAGTCTTTTGGGAAATAGCCTATTAATGCATCGTGGGCAGATGTTTGGTCGGTGAGTGTATCGGGTGTAATATTACGGTCTAAAAGTCTTTGTAGTAAGTCCACTACATTACAACAAACACCTATAGAAATATTTTGTTCTTTTATTTTAGCATCTAAAGCCCAATCAATACCTTCATCAATGTTAGAAGTCCATTTATCTAAATAACGTGTTTCTATACGTTTTTTTATACGCCATTCTTCCATTTCGGCAGCTAAACAAACACCTTCATTCATGGTTATAGATAAAGGCTGAGCTCCACCCATACCGCCAAGCCCGGCAGTTACATTCAGTTTTCCTTTAAGTGAGCCATTATAATGCTGATTAGCAAGCGATAGGTATGTTTCGTAAGTACCCTGCACTATTCCCTGCGACCCGATGTATATCCAGCTACCGGCAGTCATTTGCCCATACATCATTAATCCTTTTGCATCTAATTCTCTAAAATGTTCCCATGTTGCCCATTTACCTACCAAATTAGAATTGGCTATCAGTACTCTTGGTGAATGTTTATGAGAGCGTAAAACACCTACAGGTTTGCCCGATTGTACTAATAAAGTTTCGTCTTCATTAAGATTAATTAAACAATCAAGTATTTTATCGTAACATTCCCAATTACGGGCAGCTTTTCCTATACCTCCATATACAATAAGGTCATCGGGTCTTTCGGCTACTTCGTTATCAAGATTATTTTGTATCATTCGGTAGGCTGCCTCAGTAATCCAGTTTTTACAAGTAAGTTGAGTGCCGGTTGGGGCTTTAATATTATGATGTGCGTGAGACATATTGTTTAATTATTTAGTATTAAAATGACTGTCTGAAATTTTAGTTTATATAAAAAAGTAATCTTAATTATAGGCCTGTAAAATTAGAAAATATCTAGCAGTTGCTTTAATATATTTATTCATTATTACCGGTGCCATTTTAGATATAAGCTTTGTCTGCTATTTTTTATGCGATAGTGCAAAAAAAATGCAGGACTTATATTAGCCCTGCATTCTAATTGATTTAAAATAACCTTTTAATTTATAACCGGTAAAAAGCCATAATTTTTTCCATAATCCATCATTTGAGTAAAGAAATTAGTTGGGTATTCTACTTCTACATCTGTAATATCATTTCCTTTTGTTACAGGTACTAATTTAGGTTGTATAAAGCCACGATAGGGTTTTACATTCAACTTTTTATATCTCTCTAATATTTCCTGATGAATATTCGGGTCCACTTTTACACCATAATTTTCAACAAGGTCTCTACCTGCAATAAAATCCCCTTCCGATTTTATGCGTTGTATCTCTTTAAGCAATTGACCAAATAATTCGCGTAGTTTGTTATAGTCGTTTACTTGCACATAAGTTTTGTGGTCTTTTACTATTAACTCTACTACTTTATCTTTTGCACCTTTTTCAAAAGCCCAATGAGCCACTAATGCTCTATTACGCATGTGGGCTTCTTCAATTTGGTCTCCCGGTTTTATGCGTGTAAGCTGGGTTAGTAAACCATTCATCATATAGCTGTCATATTCTGCTTTGCCAACTTCTAGTTCGGGCATAACATTAATATCTACTAATTTTTTATCCATTACATAGTAAAGACCAACTAAGTCGGCACGAGCTTCTTCTAAGCAACTGGCGTATATTTTTAATGTTTTGTCAGTTGTTTCCACTCCGGCATTTATTTGTCCAGATGCATGACCAATGCACTCATGCATATCAGTGTGTAATGCACCTGCTAATGCACCGTATTTTTTTAAGCGTTCTTTTACCACATCATTTATCACAAATTCATCAATCATACCGCTTTTTGCACTTACCATATCGTAAGAATGAATAATGTTAGTAAGAGAAACAGACTTAGAACCATGTTCTTTGCGTATCCAGTCGGCATTAGGTAAGTTGATACCAATAGGAGTACTTGGTGCTGCATCGCCACTTTCTACTATTACAGTAATTGCTTTTGCAGTTATACCTTTAACTGTTTTCTTTTTATGTTCGGCCATTATAGGCGAATTATCTTCAAACCATTGTGCTTGCCCTGCAATTGCTTTAATTCGTTTTGTTTCCTCTAAATCTTTCATAGAAACAGCACTTTCAAAACTTGCCTTTTTGCCTATGGCGTCCAGATAGACCTCTATAAAACCATTTGTAGCATCTAATAAAGAGCTTGTATCTTTTACCCAGGCAATATTATAATCGTCCCATATTTTTAAATCACCGGTTTTATAATAGTGTATAAGTTTATTAAGCGCGTCTTGTTGATTAGTGTTTTCGGCAACTGTAGCTGCTTTTTGAAGCCAGAAAATAATTTTATCAATAGCAGCTCCGTACATACCACCACTTTTCCATACTTTTTCAACAATTACACCATTTTCTTTTGTCAATTTGCTGTTTAGTCCCCAAGATGGTGCATTACCTTTAGTATCAAATTTAGAATAGAAGTCTTCCACTTCTTTTTGTGTTACACCTTCATAAAAATTATTGCTCGAATTAGCAATATTATCAATATTTGGTCTTTGATCTACAACTTTAGGTTCAAGATTAAGGTCGTAAAAAATAGGTTTAATACGGGCTATAAAGGCATCAACACTTTCACCCGGTGTTTTAGGTAATTTTTTTGCATCAG
>CAIWXG010000035.1 GCA_903916555.1 uncultured Bacteroidota bacterium | reverse complement strand
ATTAATAAGAATTTATCTTTATCACCCGACAGTACAGGATTTTATATAGACTCAAATGTTATAACTGGTGATTATAATATCAGCGCCGGTAGTACCGGTTTTGCATCTACATATATTAATAGTTTTCAGTTTTATAAGATACATTAAATAGAGATATAAAACTTTCAATCATACCTAGTTTTAATCCAATATCAGGTGGTGGAGGTATTACTGCTATTAAAACAGCTTTAAATGATTCGGTAA
This sequence comes from uncultured Bacteroidota bacterium, assembly GCA_903916555.1. Lineage (GTDB taxonomy): Bacteria > Bacteroidota > Bacteroidia > Chitinophagales > Chitinophagaceae > CAIYTT01. The sequence goes on along the minus strand of CAIWXG010000035.1, from coordinate 7,685 downwards.
TTATTAATTTTACCCCAGATACTAGAGCTAGGAATTGTATTTTATTTGTATCTAATTCAAATTCTGTAAGTAATAGTACTTCGCAATATTTATTAGTATATACAAAAACAATTACTGTAAATAGTACTAAGGCTATCATTAATATTCCTGCTCAAGATCTTTATAATATTGGTTTCACCAGTGGAAGTACTGTATATTTAGCTGCTTACGGATATGTAAATACAGATTATTCGCTTTATGAAGATTTCTCAACTGGTAAGAATGTTTATAATGCAGTAAGTGCAAATCCTGTTTTAGATTCTGCTATTATACCTTAAGTAATTTTAGGGAAAAGTTTATTTTATTGGTTCTAAAGTATAACCTTGTTTTTTTAATAGATTTATTACTCCGATTTCTCCATACAGGTGTGCAGCACCGACAGCAAAAAAGACGGATGAATAATTTATTTTATCTATTATTCTTGTAATCCATTTGGTATTTCTATCATTTAATAATGCTTTTATTTCTGTTTGTTCAATATCAGATTGCGTTAATAAAGAATTGATTAAAGGTAGGTCTTGGCTTTTATAAGCAGAGAACAATTTGTCATATTCTTTATTTTCATTTGTATTTTTATTTATTACTTCCATAAGGTTATTTACAATTGTATCATTTGAAATGCTTTCTAAAGCTTCTATTTGTTCTTTTACTGTTTCAAGACCAATTATTTCTTTTTTTTGAGTTTTTGCAATTTTCATCAGGCTGTCTTCATAAGAAACTGTTTTAATGCAATTGGGGATTTTACTTATTAAAAAACTTTGCAAAGCAACAGGTTTTAATTGTCTTAATAAATCAACATCTATACCTACATTTTCTTTGAAATATTTTTTTAGTTTTAAATAATCTTCTTTAATAAAATAATCTTTAAGTTGTTTGCCTGTTTTATCAAAAAAAGCCGAAGCTGATTCTGTCATAAAGTTCGGGTCGTTCAAGTTCATTTCAAAACAAACCTTTTCACATTCATTAAAAGAGTTATTCATTGCATCCGTCCAAATAAAATCAGTAATACATATAATATGAATTGTGCCAAATAAATAGGATGGTTTAGATAAATTTTTACCGCTTATCTTCCAAAGTAAAGATTTATTTTTTTCTTGTGCGTTTATTGAAATGCTACTTAGAGTTAAAAAAATAATTAGCAAAGTAATAAATGATATTTTCATGCATCAAAAATAGATTGTAATAATAAATTATCATAAATTGATTAGAATATTACTTCTTCTTTAACCATTAAGAGCTTAATTTTGTAAATTAAGTAGTGAAAATAAAATAATAATGGAATATATTAATTTAAAAATGCCTTTTAATAACTCAAAATTAGAGAAAGGCAAATTGCTGATTGCAGAACCATTTTTAGCAGACCCCAATTTCTATAGAACCGTAATTTTTATTTGTGAACATAATGAAGATGGTACAATTGGTTTTATTTTGAACCAATCTACTAAATATAGTTTAGCTGATTTAATAAGTAGTTTTAAAGATTCTGATTTAAAAATATATAAGGGTGGTCCCGTACAAGAAGATACATTACAGCTATTACACAGATTGCCGGAAAAGATAGGAGGTACTGAGATTTTGCCAGGAATTTATTGGGGAGGTTCTTTTGAAGCTTTACAAGAAATTTTATTTTCTAAAGAATTTTTGGAAGAAGATATTAGATTATTTATAGGTTATTCAGGCTGGACGGCAGGTCAATTAGATAAAGAAATAAAAGAAAAAACATGGTTTATTGCCGATGCACCTCAAAAATTAGTATTTGCTAAAAACATAACAGAAACATGGAAAAATGCAATTAAGTTATTTGGTAAAGACTATTCTTACCTTTACAACATTCCTCATAATCCTCAATTTAATTAAATTTAAATAATATTTATCAGATGCTACAAATAGTAAAGTACTTTATATTTTCAATTATTTTTATGTGTATTTTTTTTACCTCCTGTAAAGAAGCTACATTAGAAGAACGATTAGCAGCTACTAATGGTACTAATTTTTCTATAAAGAGGTTTATTTATAATCAATGGAAAGCAAATGCCGGTAAACCTTTTGTAATTCTAAAAACAATTAAAATTGATGGTAAAGTTGATTCATCCTATTCTAATTCCGATACATTGAATTGGAACGAAATATTTGATGTATTCTATGAAACTGATATTAGCGATAAAAAATATGTTGGGCATTATAAGTTTAATCAAATTGAAGATAAAGAAGACCAAACAATAAACTTAATGCTTGATGCAAGCGAAGATGATTTTTTTGTAAGAAAATTTATGTTGAGCATAGATATGAATACAGAAAAAGTAAGAGGAATATATATTGAAACATTTAAACATTCTGCATTGGGCGAAGTACAGCAAAAATTATATTATGCACCAATGAGAACCGTTCAAATACAAACGTATGAAGACCCACTAATAGGTACTAAGAAAAACAAAATTGTTCAATATTATTTTTTGTAATGTTATTTTTTTTCTTTGCTGTAAATAATGACGAAAGAAGTTTTTAGAAATATAGTACACTCTATTCCGCACCAGCCGGGATGTTATAAATATTATGATGAAAATAAAGAACTCCTATATGTTGGAAAAGCAAAAGACCTTAGAAAAAGAGTAACATCTTACTTTAATAAAAATGTTGAAAATTATAAAACACGAAAGTTAGTAAGTCTTATATATTCAATAGATTTTACTATAACAGATACGGAACATGATGCTTTTTTATTAGAAAATTCTTTAATTAAACATTATCAACCTAAATTTAATATTGTTTTAAAAGATGATAAAACCTACCCATATATTGTAATAAAAAAAGAGCATTTCCCAAGAGTCTTCTTTACACGAAGGCTTATAAAAGATGGTTCGGAATATTTAGGCCCCTTTACTGGCCTTGGCAGAGCTAAAGAATTACTTGAATTAATAAAACAAAGTATTCCGCTACGTTCTTGTTCGTTAAAATTAACACCAAAGAATATATCAAAAGGTAAGTTTAATGTATGTTTAGAATATCATATTGGTAACTGTAAAGGTCCCTGTCAGGGCTTTCAATCTGAAGAAGATTATATAGACAGCTTAAAGCAAGTAAGACATATATTGAAAGGAAACTTGCATGATGTATTAAAACACTTAAAAGAAGAAATGACAGGATATGCAAAAGATTTAAAATTTGAAAAAGCACAAATAGTAAAAAATAAAATAGAACTATTGCAAGGCTATCAGAGTAAATCAACAATTGTGAATCCTAAAATGGATAATTTAGATGTTGCATGTATTATTAGTGATGCCGATAATTTTTATGTGAATTATATGATGGTGAGCAAGGGTAGTGTAATACATACAAAAACATTACAAATTAAAAAGAAAATTGAAGATGACGAATACAGTGATATTTTATCTTTAGCATTAATTGAATTAAGAGAGTCTTTTGGCAGTAATGCTTTAGAGATTGTTGTGCCTATGGTAGTTGATGTAATAGATACACAAATTAAAGTAACAGTACCCAAAGCAGGCGACAAAAAAAGTTTACTTAATTTAGCAATAAAAAATGCTTCTGTATTTATGGAAGAAATGAGGAGAAAAGGTACTTTATTAATTGTTGATACAAGTAAAGAAACAAATAATAGAATACTAATACAATTACAACAAGATATGAAATTGCCTGAAATACCATTACATATTGAATGTTTTGATAACTCTAACTTTCAAGGTTCATATCCGGTAGCTGCCATGGTTTGTTTTAAAAATGGAATACCTTATAAAAAAGAATATAGACATTTTCATATAAAGACAGTTGAGGGTATCAATGATTTCGCTTCAATGGCAGAAATAGTGTATCGTAGATATAAAAGACTTAAAGATGAAAACCTGCCATTTCCCCAACTTGTAATTATTGATGGTGGTAAAGGCCAACTAAGTTCAGCTATGGAAAGCATTGACAAATTAGGATTAATAGGAAAATTAACCTTAGTGGGATTAGCAAAAAGAGAAGAGTCAATATTTTTTCCGGGAGACAGCGAACCACTGCAATTACCTTATGACAGTGAGGCATTAAACTTATTAAGGCGAATAAGAGACGAAGTTCATCGCTTTGGTATCACTTTTCACAGAGCAACTCGCAGCAAAGGAACAATAAAAAATGAACTTGATGCTATTCAGGGTATTGGTGAAAAAACAGCTACCGAACTGTTGCAAACATTCAGGTCGGTAAAAAATATTAAAACCTTAACCGAAAGGGAATTAACAAAAGTAATAGGGGCATCGAAGGCAAGAATAGTTTGGGCTTGGTTTCAAAAAGAGCAATAAATAGCCTTTTTAGTACAAATAAATTATTGAGATTATAAATTCACATCCTACCTTTATGGTGCAAACAATATATTTATAAAACATGTCTAAAAAAAACAATGCAAGACCTGACGGATTGGCATACTCTACAAATAAAGAATATTTCAATGATTATCCCGAAAAAGATGCACTAGAAACATTACCAAAAGAAAAACAGAAACTAAAAGTAAAATTAGATGCAAAACAAAGAGCCGGAAAAGTAGTAACACTTGTAGATTGTTTTATTGGTACAAATGAAGATATGGAAATGCTGGCAAAGCAATTAAAAACAAAATGTGGTGCCGGTGGTAGTGTTAAAGACGGTTACATAATAATACAAGGAGACTATAAAGAAAAAGTAATAATTTGGTTAAAAGAGTGGGGGTATATAGGTGTAAAATAAGTAATGTATTTTTTAAAATAATTTCACATTTTACAGCTTCCTTTTAACATTACTATTAATAATATTGGTAGTATTTTTGTGTTAGTTATTGTGAACCAAAAAATGTATTTATTCTATGAAATTCAGATTTTTTTCTGTCATTCTTACAGCAATGACCACATCTATTCTTACATTATTTATTGCAGACCATTTTAGGAAACCAAGCCCCTATTTTACTTTTGGAAACAGTAAGGGGCAATTGCCGGTAAATTACACAAATTATGCAGGTGATGTTGCAGGCAAAGCAACAACCTTAAATTTTGAAAATGCTGCTCAATCATCAATACAAGCTGTTGTGCATATTAAAACTACTACACATGCACGCACAGTTGTTGATAATAATGCAAATGATATTTTCAGCCAGATGTTTGGCCCGCGCCAGTATTATATTCCATCACAAATGGGTTCGGGTTCTGGGGTTATTATTTCTCCGGATGGTTACATTGTAACCAATAATCATGTTATTGCAGAGGCAAACGAAGTTACTGTTACCTATAATGACAGGCATAGTTTACAGGCAAAAGTAGTAGGTACGGACCCTGCTACGGATATTGCCTTGCTTAAAGTTGAGGAAAATAAACCACTTCCATACATGGAATTTGGAAATTCTGATGATGCCAAATTAGGGCAATGGGTATTGGCTGTTGGTTATCCTCTTTCGTTAGATGCAACTGTAACAGCAGGCATTATTAGTGCCAAAGGTCGCTCAATAGGGGTAAATAAACAATCTACTGCAATAGAGTCTTTTATACAAACAGATGCAGCTGTTAATCCTGGAAACAGCGGTGGTGCATTAGTAAATATTGCCGGTCAATTAATTGGTATTAATTCTGCTATTGCTTCGCCCACTGGGTCTTATGCGGGTTATTCTTATGCAATACCTGCCAATATTGTACAAAAAGCAGTAAGTGATTTGAAAAAGTACGGTAGTGTGCAAAGAGCCTATTTAGGTATTCAATATCTTGACAGAGGAAATATTTCGCAAGACCAAATGCAATCTCTCGGTTTAGATAAATTGCCCGATGCCGGCGTTTATGTTACTGAAGTATTAGAAAATGGAGCTGCAACAAAAGCAGGCATTAAAAGAGGCGATTTAATAACTAATATTAATGGCGAACCGGTTAATTCGCAACCGGAAATACAAGAACAAATAGCACGCTATCAACCCGGAGATAATATAAATGTTACTTATGTGCGTAATGGCTCAGCTCATAATGTATCAGTAAAGCTAACGAACTTAAACGGCACTACAGATATTATTAAACCTGAAAGCAACACAAAATTACTTGGTGCTAATTTTAGACCACTAAATGATGCTGAAAAACATAAATACCAAGTAGATGGTGGTTTGGTTGTTACGGAAATAAGTAAAGGTGCTTTTGCAAGCCAAACACAGATGCATAAAGGTTTTATTATTACTGGTGCAAATAATCAGGTAGTTAAGTCAGTAAATGACTTGCAGGCTGCAATTACAAATGGTAAAAACGTACAAATTTCAGGCTTTTATCCGGATACACCCGGTGTTTATTATTTCGGTTTAAATAATATAGTTGCTAAGCAGGAGTAATTAAATGTTTTTGTATATCAATTATCCCATACTATGCGGTATGGGATAATTTGTTTATTGATAATATATGTTTGATATTACATTATATAATAAAATACAATATTTTAATTATTGGGGCAACACCTATATTTTTTAAATATTTTAGTACATTTGTACTAAAATATTTAGCAAGAAATGCTTTTTAACTCATTCTGTTTTTTACTATTTTTCCCTTTTGTTACAATTATTAATTTCCTTTTACCTCCTAAATTATTTATTCCATACTTAAATATCATTTTACCAATTGGCTTGTCATTTCATACATTTCAGGCAATTAGTTATACAATTGAAGTTTATAGGGATAATCAAAAAGCTGAACTACATTTTGGAATATACTCTTTATCTGTAATGTTTTATCCTCAATTAGTTGCAGTACCAATTGAATGACCACAAATTATTTATTTTCAATTTTAAAAATGAAAAAACTTCTATTAAATTTATTTATTTTTATATTGCCTTTAGTTTGTATATTTTTGTTTGTTGAATACAAAATTTCAAATGTTTATAATATTTTTAATAAAAAGAAAATATACTTTGAAAATAATTTAAATAATATTGAAATTTTAAATTTAGGTTCTTCGCATGGCATTTACGATATTAATCCATTTTACTTTTCATATCAAGGATTTAATGCTGCTATTGAAGCACAGTCATTATATTTTGATAAAAGAATACTATTGAAATATATTGATAAAATGCCTAAGTTAAAGATGGTTATTATTCCTATTAGTTATCATACCTTTTTATCTGAAAATCTTACTAAGCATAATGATATAGATAGGGATTTTTTTTATTTGCATTACTGGAATATTGAACACAAAGATTTACCTATAATTGATGTTAGGAGATTTTCTATTACGTCTATTTATTCATACAGCGCATTAGCAAATATTATTAGATTAGGGTTTAAAATAGATCTCGATTCAAATTTGGAAAAAACAGGTTTTTCTCATTTTGATAATTTTAATCCTTTAAAATATATTTCAGACAGTTCGGGTAAAAAGCATGTAAGAGAACAAGAAAAAAGCTTTGATTCTTCTAAATTGATTTACATAGTAAATGATTTTGAAGATATGTTAAAAGAATTAAAAAAAAGAAATATTAAAATTGTTGTTTTAACTACACCTGTATTTCATACATATTCAGACCATTGTAATTATAATTATTTAGAGATGAAGAAAAATATTTTATTAGAAAAACAAGAAAAATATAATTATTATATATTTGATTATTTTACTGATAAAAGATTTACAATTGAGGATTTTATGGATAATGACCATTT
>CAIWXG010000034.1 GCA_903916555.1 uncultured Bacteroidota bacterium | reverse complement strand
ATAATATACATAATTACTATAATATATAATTTATCATTTTTTAAAACTATCATATAAATATCAAACATAAATAGTTGGCACAAAATTTTTTATGTTAACGGTAAGTAATTGTTAAGATTGGTAAGATATTAATTTTGTAACTTTGCAATCATAATGATTGATTCTAAGTATATAAATAATATTTTTTTAGTTGATGACGATAAAATTTTTAATCTCATTCATACTAAAACAATTCAGAAGGCAAGGATGACCGTTAATGTACATTCTTTTTGTAGGGCTGATGAAGCAATAGAAAATATTAAGCAAACTGTTGGTGGAAATTCTCAAGTTTTCCCAAATCTGATATTTTTAGACATTAATATGCCTGTAATGGATGGTTGGGAATTTTTAGATGAATATAAAAAACTACAAAGTATAGATAGTGCAAAACAATGCAAAGTAATTATGATTAGTTCGTCTATTGACCCCAATGATATAGAGAAATCTAAAGAATATAAAGCAGTGTATGATTTTGTATCTAAGCCTTTAACAAATGATAAAATTGATAAAATATTTTCAAGCTTAGAAACTAGTTGATATTTTTGAGATAGAAAGGCTGACATTAGTTTACTCTATTACTTTAAAATTTATAAACCTTTCTTGTATTCATTGTAATCAATTTTTGTATTTTTGATAAAAATTTTAAAATGAAATTTAAAAGCCCTTTATCAGTACAATGGATTGCAGAATTTACCGGGGCGGAAATTGAAGGAGATGTACATCAATCGGCTACCGGAATAAATGAAATACATAAAGTTACAAAAGGAGATATTTCTTTTGTTGATTCGGAGAAATATTATAATGTATGTCTGTATTCTGATGCCACAATAATACTAATAAATAAAAAAGTAATTTGCCCTGAAGGAAAGACACTTTTAATTGTAAATGACCCATTTAGTGCTTATGTTAAAATAGCAAGTCATTTCGCTCCTTTTGTTGCTTCATCTAAATTCATTAGTGATTCCGCCAAAATTGGTGATGGCACACATATACAACCCGGTTCTTTTATTGGGAATAATGTTAGTATTGGTACTAATTGTCTTATTCATCCTAATGTAACTATTTATGATAATTGTATTATTGGCAATAATGTAATATTACATTCCGGATGTGTGATTGGTGCAGATGCCTTTTATTTTAAAAGAAGAAAAGACAGAGAAGTACAATATGACAAGCTGATTAGTTGTGGCAATGTAATTATTGAAGATGATGTAGAAATTGGTGCTTGTAGTACAGTAGATAAAGGTGTAAGTGGGGATACAATAATAGGTAGAGGCACCAAGTTTGATAATCATGTACATATAGGTCATGGTGCAATTATTGGGAAGAATTGTTTATTTGCTGCCGGTGTTGGTATTGGCGGTAAAGCAAAAATTGAAGATGAGGTTATATTATGGGGGCAAGTAGGTGTAAATAAAGATTTAACAATAGGTAAAGGTGCTGTTGTTTTAGCACAAAGTGGGGTTCCGTCCAGTATAGAGGGGGGGAAAACCTATTTTGGTTCGCCTGTAAGCGAGGCAAAAGCAAAAATGAAGGAAATAGCTTGGGTAAAAAGAATTCCGGAAATATGGGAAAAAGTAATTAACACTAAAAAATAGACTATTTCTTTTTAAAATTTTTATATAGTGGTTTCTATTATCATAGATAATGATATTACATTAAGGTCTTTTGCTACCGATGATGCCGAGGCTTTATTCAATAAAGTAAATGAGTCAAGATTTCATCTAAGTCCTTGGTTAGACTGGATAAATAATACCACTAAAGTGGAGCACTCTTTAAAATACATTCAAGATTCACTTTATGAATTAGAAATGCAAGAAGCGCTGCATTTGGGTGTATTTTTAAATAATAAGATTATTGGTGGCATAGGTATGCATAATTGGGACAAAAAAACAAAACGAGCTCAAATAGGATATTGGATAGGAAAAGAATATGAAGGGAAAGGAATTATATATAAATGCCTTATCCGGTTTATAGATTTTCTTTTTGATAAAATAGGATTGAATAAAATAGAAATACATTTTGTACCGGGCAATATAAGAAGTGTTCGTGTTTCAGAACGTTTAGGATTTAAAATCGAAGGCATTATACGCCAAAGTTTACAGAGAAATGGGTTTATTGAAGACCACGTAATTACCGGTTTATTAAAGTCTGAATGGCAAACGATAAAACATACTATAAACTAAAAGAGCTATCTGAAAAATTCAGATAGCTCTTTTAGTTTATTCTTTTTCTTCTTTTTATCTATTTACACTAAAACGAATTACTTGTTTTTCAGTACCTGTCTTCATGTTTAAAAGATACATACCATCGGCTAAATTAGTACCTAATTGTATATCTTTATCTAATTTGCCTGCTTTTACTTCAGCATTACCTTTATAAACTACCT
>CAIWXG010000033.1 GCA_903916555.1 uncultured Bacteroidota bacterium | reverse complement strand
GTAGGTTGTTATAAAGGTTATTTCAGTAAAAACGGAACAGCAGGCGTAGGAACAGCAGCCAATTCTGCAGTTGTATTATGCTCTGTTCTTATATTTGTAATAGACTTAATTATTGTACAAATTGCAGACCTTTTAGGGTATAATTAAATAAATGAGTACACAAACTATAACACATAAAAATGAAAAACAGTCTCTTATTAATGAGCCTGTAATTGTTGTGTCTGATTTAAAAAAATCTTTTGGAGAACATGATGTACTTACCGGCTTCAATTTAACCTTGAATAAAGGTGAAACGATAGTAGTATTAGGTAAGTCGGGTTCGGGGAAATCTGTATTAATAAAATGTATTATTGGACTAATGACGCCGGATGAAGGAAAAATTACCGTTTTAGGTAACGATGTTTCTACATTGAATCGTCAGGATATGGATAAATTAAGAATGCGTGTTGGTTTCTTGTTTCAAAGTAATGCCCTGTACGATTCTATGACTATAAGGGAAAACCTTGAATTCCCAATGCGGCGCCACTTAGCTAAAATGAATGCCGAAGAAACAGAAAGAAGAATAATAGAAACACTTACCGATGTAGGTTTAGCACATACTATAGATATGTTGCCGGAAGAATTATCCGGTGGAATGCAAAAAAGAGTTGCTTTGGCAAGAACATTAATATTAAACCCCGAAATAATTCTTTATGACGAACCGACAACCGGTCTTGACCCTATTACCGGATTAGAAATAAGCAGACTTATAGTAGAAATACAAGAAAAATATCAAACATCATCTATAGTAATTTCGCATGATATGCGGTGCGTTGCTGAAACTGCAGATAGAATTGCAGTACTTTTACAAGGTAAATGCTATACTTTAGGTACTTATGATGAACTAAAAAATTCTGATGACAAAATGATTAAACAATTTTTTGACTAATACATTTATGAAAAAAAACGAAAATTATAATAATATAAAATTAGGCGTATTTGTTTTAGCAGGTATGGTTACTTTAATTTTATCATTTTACATGATAGGTGCTAAGCAAAATGTATTTGGTTCAAATATTTTCATTAAGGCAAGATTTAAAGATATTAGCGGACTAACCACCGGAAATAATGTACGTTTTTCCGGCTTGCAAGCAGGTGTTGTTAAGTCTATTAAAATAATAAATGATACAACTATTGAGGTAAATTTAGTTATAAATAAAAGTCTTCAATCTTTTATACAAAAAAATGCTACTGCTGCAATAGCCAACGAGGGGCTTATGGGCAATAAAGTAATTAATATATTACCCGGCACTATACCGGCACCACAAATAGAAGATGGTGATTTAATACCCACAAAAATTGATGTAAGCACAGATGCAATGCTATCTACACTTAACCACACAAACACAAATGCAGAAACAATATCAGAAGATGTAAAGTATATTATAAAAAGATTAAATAACAATAATACACTTTGGCAAGTACTTGAAGACACAACTGTTGCCAAAAGTTTAAAATCTTCTTTAACTAATTTTCATAAAGTGTCTGAGGAAATTAATACCATCAGTTTAGATTTGCATCATACAATTATTGAAATAAATAAAGGTGAAGGGATTGCCGGCATGTTGCTGACGAACAAAAAATCGGAAGAGGAAATGAAAGATGTTTTGAATCACATAGCCAAAGTATCAGAAAATGCCGATAGATTGTCTGCACGATTAGATAGTGTTACAAAAGTTCTTCAAAAAGATATTTCAACAGGGCCCGGTCCTGTGCATACTTTACTTACCGATACGGCAGATGTGCGTAAAATAAACAATACGCTTACTAACCTTGAAAAAGGAACTCTTGCTTTTAAAGAAGATATGGAAGCGTTAAAACAAAATTTCTTATTTAAAAAGTACTTTAAAAATGAGGAAAAAAAGAAGCGTAAAGAAGATGCATTGAAATAATTATTGCATTTTATTGCTTTTTATATAAAGTTCTAAAAATAACCGAACTATATTATTCTACAACAGCCTTAGTTCAATTTGTTTTTTTCATAGTAATTTTGTGCCAAATGAATACAAACCGAACAGGTTTTTTATACTTGTTATTACTATATATATTTTTAGAAGGCTGCGCAAATATAACTGCCCCCACAGGTGGTAAGCGAGATACTATACCCCCTAAACTGGTTTCCATAAAACCGCTTGATTCTATAAAAAACACAAAACCCAACAAAATTGAAATGCATTTTAATGAATACATTGTTGTTTCAGATGCATTTAAAGAGGTACAGATTTCTCCAATGTTGTCTATACCTTTAACTGTTATAGGTATCAATAAAAAAGTAACAGTAAAAATACCCGATACATTACTTGAAGATAATACCACATACAGAATAGATTTTGGCAATGCCATAAAAGACCTTCATGAAGGGAATCCTTTTAAACATTATGTGTATAGTTTCAGTACAGGTTCTTATTTCGACTCACTAACTCTATCCGGTTCGGTTATTGATGCGGCCACCGGCATACCTGATACGTTAGGTTTTGTGCAACTTTATTATGCAACAACTACAGATAGTGAATTTGTGAGACATAAACCTAAATATGTAACAAAAATAGATGGAAATGGTAGTTTTTTATTTAAAGGCTTACCAAAAAAAGATTTCAAAATGTATGTACTGAAAGAAACAAATAATAATTTTATTTATGACGCAATAGGCGAAAAAATCGCTTTTTATAATAAAACAGTATCTTCAGGTGATACCATATCTGACCCTATTTTATTAAGAACTTTTATTGAAAATATAGATACTGCCACAAAAAAGAAAATAGACTCAGTAGAAAATAAAGGAGGTAGATTTAATAAATCTAAACAAAATACACAAGAAATAAGCTTAAGTTATTTTGTAAATCTGGATACAAATGATATTAAAAGAAGAACATTTAATATTATGCATTTAGATACCCTAAACAACATAAATATTTTATTTAATGCTTCAGCACTCATTAATAAAGATAAAATTAGTCTTTATACAATAAATGCAGAAGATACCATGAAGACCAATTTTACATTTACAAATGACACTTTACACTCTAATTTATTTCATATTACGAGTACATGGTTAGAGAACACGGTTTATATTCTTAAATTAGTAAAAGGTTTTGCAAAAGATACATCAGGTAAAGATGTAGCACCTTCAAAATATGTATTCAGAACATTTTCGGATGAAGATTATGGTAAAATAAATGTACATTTACCATTAATATACAATAAAAATAAATATGTTTTGCAAATTGAAGCAGATAAAGACACCATATATCAAAGACCTATTAGTGATACAATAATAAATTTAGTACATTTAAAACCTGCTAAGTATTCGTTTCGTATTATTGTGGATGATAATGGTAACGGCAAATGGGACACAGGCGATTTATTTGCAAAAATACAGCCGGAAGTGGTGATACCCGGCAATGAAATAGTAAACTTGAAAGCAGGCTGGGAAAACAATATGGACTTTGAAGTATTAAAAAAACGAAAATCAGACAATAAAAAAGATAAAAAATAAACAAAGAACAATTATGAAAATTAGAATATTTACATTATTATTATTTGTATCAACAACTCTTGTTGCTCAAGAAAGACTAACACCTGAATTGCTTTGGGGACTTAAAAGAGTTAGTGCCGAGGGTATGACTAAGGATGGGCGAAATGTTTATTTCTCGTCTAAAAGTATAGATTGGCATACTGAAAAAAGTACAGTACATACTTATAAAATAACCATAGAAAGTGGTGAAAAAACAGAATGGGTTTCCGAATCGAGCAAAACTGTAACCCAAAGATATGAAGACGCTTGGTATGCTGTACATGAAAATATTGTATATAAAAGTACAGATACCGGGGCAACTTGGCAAGAAATTTATACCGGAGCACAAGACCAAGAAAATGTATGGGTTTCGCCTAATGGCAAATATGTTGCTTTTTCTAAAAATGTATTAGTAAAGCCTATGTTAGGGACGGATATTTATAGTGATTTACCTAATACAACTGCACATATATATACGGATTTAAATAATAGACACTGGGATACTTGGGAAGATGGTAAATTTTCTCATATTTTTGTTGCAACTATAAAAGATGGTACAGTAAAAGATATAATGGCAGATGAGTCTTATGATTGCCCACAAAAGCCTTTTGGTGGGTCTGAAGATTTGTCATGGTCTCCGGATAGCAAGGGCTTAGTATATGTATGTAAGAAAAAATTTGGTAAAGAATATGCAACTAGTACCAATACCGATTTATACTATTACGATATTACAACCGGAAAAACAGAAAATTGGACAGAGGGTATGAAAGGATATGATACCGAACCAAAATTTAGCAAAGATGGCAAAAAATTGGCTTGGTTAAGTATGGCTCAAGATGGCTATGAAGCTGACAAAAATGATATAATTATCATGGATGTTGCCGACAAAAAGCGAAAAGTAAATATAACAGCAAAATGGGATGGTACTGTTAGTGGTTATATTTGGAGCAATAAAGAAGATAAAATCTATTTTAATGCTCCGTTTGAGGGTACAGAACAATTGTTTGAAGTAGGTGTGCCTTATTATAAAGGTGATGAAGATAGAAACACTGTAAATAATCTTACTAAAGGCAAGTTTGATATTACAGGTATTGTTGGACAATCGGGCAATGAAATTGTTGTTACCCGTACTGATATGAACCATGCAACTGAATTATATATTGTTAAACCAAAATATGGCGATATGCGTGCTCTTACTCACGAAAATGATAGAGCCTATCAAAATATTGCAATGTGCAAAACGGAATTAAGGGAAGTACAAACCGTTGACCATGCTACTATGCATGCTTGGGTAATATACCCACCTGATTTTGATGAAACCAAAAAGTACCCTACCCTCCTATATTGCCAAGGTGGGCCTCAATCTGCACTTTCTCAATTTTATAGTTTTCGTTGGAATTTTCAATTAATGGCTTCGCAAGGATATATTGTTATTGCCCCTAACAGAAGGGGTATGCCGGGCTGGGGAGTACAATGGAACGAAGAAATTAGTAAAGATTGGGGTGGCCTTGCAATGCAAGACTATTTGTCGGCAATAGATAACATAAGTAAAGAAAAATATGTAGATAAAAGTCGCTTAGGTTGTGTAGGGGCAAGCTATGGCGGATATAGTGTATTTATGCTTGCAGGTATGCATAATAACAGATTTAAAACATTTATTGCTCACGATGGCTTTTTTGATTTAAAAAGCTTTTATGGCACTACCGAAGAAATATGGTTTCCTAATTGGGATATAGGCGGTGCATGGTGGAAAGAATCTGTTCCTGTTGCTTATGAAAAGTTTAACCCTAGCAACTTCGTTAATAAATGGAACACACCTATAATGATAATACAAGGTGGATTAGATTATCGTGTACCCATAGAACAGGGATTAGAGGCTTTTCAGGCTGCAAGATTACATAATGTAAAATCGAAATTACTTTATCTCCCTAATGAAAATCATTGGGTAACACACGCCCAAAATGGTATTGCTTGGCAAAGAGAATTTTTTAAATGGCTTGATGAAACATTAAAATAAAATGTTTAATTTAATGAGTAGTTTTAAAATAGGATGCTATGATATTCAAAGAATTTACAATGCCTGTTTCAGGCAAAGGAAATGTACATGTATCATTTATTATTGATACAATAGAGGATGTTTTGAAAATAAGAGACATAAAATTACATGCTGATTTTAAAAGTGGTTTACCACACCATCCTCGTTTGGTAGAAGAAAAAGGACATTGGAAATTCTTTATTGAAAAACCTCTTTTAGCAAATAATGAAATTGATATTGTTCCTCAATATTTAGATGATGAGCTAAGTATAGAAATAATTGATAGAATTTTAGCAATAAAAAGAGAAGAGGCGGCTTGAAAATTATAATTTTCTTTTGAACTATTAAATGCCTAACACCAATTAAAAGGTGTTGCATAATTCAATATATTAATAGAAAATTGAGGTATAAAATAATAGAGTACAGGGATTATAGATTCACCAAATAATCCCAAAAATTAATTCATTAAAGTTCTTATTTCTTCTAAACTTAGTTCTGTAAGCAAAGCTATTTGGTCAATCTTCATACCTTCTTTAATACAATTAATAGCCATTTTAATTTGTCTTTGTTTGTCGCCAATATCAATTCCAATTTCTATACCAATATCTATACCTACTTGTTTACCTTTGTTTTCTGCTGTATCTAAAACACTGTATAGATCTCTGTAAGCTTTTATACTCTTTTGATAGTTATCATATTGCGCTTTTGTAAGTTTAGCCAATTCTGCTTTTTCAAAAGCATTTACAAAAACAACTTCATTTTTAAAAATTTCAGGAATATTTTGAAAATCTTCCAAATACTTAATAAAATAAATCCATTTATCTAATTGTGATACCAATTCACTTTCCTTTTTCTTGTAATTAGGCATTTCAAGAAAAATAAAAGTAAGTTTATCATAAAACACTTTGCCTAAATTATCCTTTAATTTTATTTCATGATACCAGTCGTTATTTTCTGCCTCGGTAGGATAATCGTTAAATACAAAATCTAATATACCTATACAATAAACAGCTTTTAACTCATATTTTTGCGTTCCTTTTTCTACCTGTTCTTGTATAGGGAAGGTTGAATAATAAACAGTGCGTTCTTTAAACCAGTCTTGTTTATTTTTTTGCAATTCAACTATAAACTTTTCTCCACTTTCGTTTTCGCAATAAATATCAAAAATTACCCCTTTTGCATCAATAGATTGCCCTAATTGTTCATTGTTTTTAAATGTAAGGTTCGTAATTGGCCCTCGCTCTTTTAAAATAGCATTCAGAAAGTCCATCAATTGTGGCTTACTTGCCTCTTCCCCAAATATTTTTTTAAATCCAAAATCAGTAAAAGGATTCACATAAACTACACTCATATAACAGGATTATAATGCAAATTTATGCATAATAAAATTAGTTAAAGAATAAATATTTAAAATTATAAGTATTTAATCTCCGTCTTCAATACTTGTTTCGTGCCAAGGAAAATAGGATGCATTTTTACTTGTCTCCCAGAAAAATTTATTACGTTTTTTCTCGTAATTTCCTCCAGTTTCATTCATTTCATTTGCATCATAAAGTCTCCCATTTACCATAGTATAATGTATGCTTTCAGTATTGGCTATATTTTCTAATGGATTTTTATCCATTACTAAAATATCTGCAAGTTTGCCTACTTCCAACGAACCTATATATTCATCTAAACCTAAAGACCAAGCCGAATTCAGGGTTGCACACCTAAGAGCCTCTATAGGCTTCATTCCGCCTTGTGCAAGCATCCATATTTCCCAATGTGCCCCTAAACCTTGCAATTGGCCATGGGCACCCATGTTTATTTTTACTCCGGCATCACTAAGTTTCTTTAGGCTTCTGGAAACTTGCATATAACCTGTTTCATACTCTTCTTCAGGTGCCATTGTCCGGTCTCTGCTACGAGTATCTATGATTGCTCTTGGCGTAAAACGTAATAATTTTTCATTTTCCCAAACATTCTTATGTTGATACCAGTAGTTTTCGCCATTTAATGCTCCATAACTCACTATTAATGTCGGGGTGTTGGCTGTACCGGCATTTTTCCATAATTGTACTACATCGTCATATAAAGTAGCAATGGGTATGTTATGTTCTATCGTGGTATGCCCATCTAGTATCATACTTAAATTATGGTAAAAAAACGAACCACCTTCAGGTACAACTTCCATATTTAATTCTCTTGCTGCCTGTATTACCATTTGTCTTTGGTCTCTTCTTGGCTGGTTATAGCTTTTTACACTAAATGCACCATACGATTTATTTCTTCTCAATGCACTCCTTGCATCATCTATATTATTAATTACTGCTTTAAAATCGCCATCTGCACCATATATTATTGTACCGGTAGAAAAAACACGAGGCCCCACCATTACTCCGGCTTTTACCATTTCACTCTGGGCAAAAACCATTTCACTATTTGCTGACGGGTCGTGCATGGTAGTTACTCCATAAGCAAGATTGGCATAATAGGGCCAATGTTGTTGTGGCGTTAATCCATATCTAAAATGATTGGCATGCGCATGTGCATCAATAAAACCCGGTGTAAGTGTTTTGCCGCTGCAATCAATTACTTTAGCATCTGTAGGAATTTGTATATCACTACTTTTACCTATGTTTTTTATTATGTTTCCTTCAACAAGTAATGTTCCGTTTTCAATAACTTCATCACCTATCATTGTTATTATTCTAGCATTTTTAAATGCTATTTTACCGTTTGGTTTATCTGTTTTATAGCTAAGCCCTATGTCTATGCCGGTTGCAGGTAGCTTAAATAAAGAATCAGGTATATTAGCGATAAAACCAAATCTGTCTTGTAGATTCACACTATAATATTTAGCTCCAATTGTATAATGCAACTGTTTGTTATCAGTACTCCATTGCAAATTAATACCCGCATCAATCGATATTTTTCTTACAGGAAAATCTGTAGAGTCGTGGCTTAAATTTATTGTTCGGCCTGTGTGTGGAAAAGGCGAGACATATACTTCATGCAAATCAACAAAAGCAACCCATTCTTCGTCTGGCGATACTGTAAACTGACTTGTATAAGTTCCTTTAAAAATTGTTTGGTTATCGCTTCCGTCTAATTTGCAACTATTGAAACTTTTGTCTAATGAACCAAATAAATTGCCTCCACTCTGATAATATATCCGGTTGGCAGTAGCATTAAACTTAGGGTATTCACCCTTATCTGTAATAAATTCTTCTTTACCACCCCATTCATGCATAAAGTAAATACCCGGTTTTACGGTATAGGTATTTCCCATAATTTCATTACTTCCTTCCTTTGTGTAGGTAATCCATTTTCCGTCGGGCGAAAATGAAGGAGTGCGATACATTCCTTTTTTTGTACTTATTTGTGTTTGTTGCAATTTGCCACCCCAATTTATCTTACATAAACTGCCGGTAGCAGTATCCTGCCAAGTAACAAATACTAAAGTTTTGCCATCAGGCGAAAAAGCAGGTTCAAATTCAAATGCTTCATTTTGTGTTATTCTTTGTGGCTCACCATTGGGTAAGGCTTTTTTATATAAATGCCCTAATGCATTAAAAACCAACCATTTACCGTCAGGCGAAGTAACTGCATTTCTAATTACATTCACATTAAAGTCATCAATATTAATATTTTGTTTAAATCTTACCGCGTCTGTTATTCTTTGTTTTACATTGCAAGTAAATGGTATTTCTACGGCATCGTTAATAGCATTAATATTTACTTTTTTTATTTTTCCTCCTGCCCAAATAATAATATTCTTGTCATCGGGTGTCCATGCAAACCCTGTATAGATACCGAAAACAGTCCATGCCTCTGCTTGGTCTTTAGATAAGCCGTCGTAAATTGGCCACTCTTCACCTGTTTCCATATCACGCAGATAAAGAACGGTTTTTGTTCTTACACGTTTCACAAAGGCTAATAATTTGCCATTATGTGCTATCTGTGGTCTAAATGCACTGCCCGTTCCGCCAGTAATGGTTTCATTTATGCCCTTTTCTCTATCAAATCTTTTAATAACAAATATTTGCTCATTCGCATTTTTATTATACTGAAAGAAACCACCCGGATACATATCTTCACTATAATACACGTATCTGCCATCTGCAGATACAGACGGTTCATTTAAATCTTGTTGGTCATTTTTGCGTGCTGTAAGCTGTAAGCCACTTCCACCATTTATGTGATACATCCACAATTCACCGGCACCTAAGGACCTTGTAGAAGTAAAATGTTTTCTTGCTATTATATATTTTCCATCAGGTGTCCAAACACCGTTATTTAGTAGTCTGAAATTCTCTTTTGTTATCTGCCGTGCATTACTGCCATCACGGTTCATAACCCAAATATTATCACCACCACCTGCATCCGATGTAAATAATATACTCTTACCATCAGGGCTGAAACGTGGTTGCTCCTCCATTGCTAAGCCTGTACGTAATGCAGTTGCTGTGCCACCGGTAATAGGCATTATGTATATATCGCCTAATAGGTCAAACACTATTTCCTTACCATCGGGCGAAACATCTAAATTTAACCATGTACCTTCATTTACAGTAAAAGAAACGTCTTTATGGGGTGCATCAGGGTTATTTACATCCCACTTTTTTTTTGTCTTCAGCATGAACTAAAAAAGGGAATACGAAAATTGAAATATAAATAAATACTGATTTTATACGCATAATAAACATTTAAGCTGTAAAGATAATATATACTGTTAATAAACACTTATGGTAAACGAAACCTGTTTTAGCTAAATAAATATAAATATTATTTTATTCTTGCAGTCCATAAAACTTCTTTAGTGTTATTGATATAATTTATATATCTGCAAAGTGTGAATAAAAAATCTGATAATCTATTTAGGTATTTAATAACAATTGCTTGAATAAATTCACCTTCTTCTTGCATTGCAACACAAATACGCTCTGCTCTGCGGCACACACAACGTGCCACATGGCAGGTAGATGATGCAATATTACCACCCGGTAAAATAAAAGACCGCATCTCGGGCAGTTTTACACTCATGGTATCTATTAGGTTTTCCATCCAGCTAATATCCGTATCCAATAAGTCAGGCAATTTCATTTTGGTTTCTTTTTCGGGGGCTGTTGCCAGCATAGAACCTATTGTAAACAATCTGTCTTGTATTTCCTTAAGCCAAACATTTATTTCTTCATTTGCACATAAATCATTTACCATGCCTAAGTAAGAATTTAGCTCATCTACAGTGCCATAGCTTTCTATACGTATATGATTCTTGACTACTCTAACGCCACCAATAAGACTTGTGCCACCGGTATCGCCGGTTTTAGTATATATTTTAAACATAAAAAATAAGTTATTTTTTACTTTTAGTAGTATCTGTTTCTATATTGCCATCTTTTATACGTATTACACGTTGGGTAAAATTGGCGATATCTTCTTCGTGTGTTACTAAAACAACCGTATTACCACCTTCATGTATTTTTCCGAATAACTCCATAATCTCAACCGATGTTTTACTGTCCAAATTTCCGGTAGGCTCATCGGCAAGTAATAGAGATGGGTTGTTTATTAAAGCTCTGGCTATTGCTACACGCTGGCTTTGTCCACCGCTTAGTTCGTTGGGTTTGTGATGTGCTCTATCGGCAAGTCCCACTTTCATCAACATTTCTGTTGCTTTCAATTCCCTGTCTTTGCGGCTCATACCGGCATATATTAATGGCAATGCAACGTTTTCTAATGCAGTTAGTCTTGGTAATAAGTTAAATTGCTGAAATACAAAACCTATTTCAACATTTCTTACGTCAGCCAAACTATCATCGGCCATTTTACTCACATTTTTTCCATTAAGGATGTATTCACCTCGTGTAGGTGAATCTAAACAACCTAATATATTCATTAATGTAGATTTCCCCGAACCCGATGGACCCATTAATGCCACATATTCATTCTGTTTTATAAGCAAATTGATGCCTTTAAGTACAGGAAGCTCTTGTTTTCCTAAAAAATAACTTTTGCGAATGTCGTTTAATCTAATTACTTCTTTCATTTTATACAGAGTGTTCAAAAATACACATAATTTAGCCCTTTGTATGCTTTGTTTTCCAAATTGTAAAATCAATATCGGTTTATTTATAACCAATCGCCGCTTAGACGGGTATCATGACTTAGAAACCGTGTTTTTTCCGGTTCCTTTTTATGATGCTTTAGAAATTGTGCCCGCAAAAGATACACAATTATTTTTAAGTGGGTTACCAATAATAGGCAATAAAAACAATAATTTAATAATTAAAGCATTGCAATTATTAAAAAAGGAGTTCCCCAATAAAATAAAAGCTGTTGATATTTATTTAAATAAGGTAATACCTATAGGTGCCGGCTTAGGAGGTGGGTCGGCAGACGGGGCTTTTATGTTAAAGTTGCTTAATGACTTTTTTGATTTACAGCTTAGCGCAGATGAGTTAGCAAAATATGCATTGCAATTAGGTAGCGATTGCCCGTTTTTTATTTACAATAAACCAATGTTTGCAACAGGACGAGGAGAAAAGTTGCAGCAGATAGCACTTGATTTAAAAAATTATAGCTTACAATTAATTTGTCCGGATATTTCTATTTCTACAACTGCTGCTTTTAGTACTATAATTCCTAAAG
>CAIWXG010000032.1 GCA_903916555.1 uncultured Bacteroidota bacterium | reverse complement strand
TCTAATTTCCCCTCAATCTTCCCTTTATTATAATTACCCACTATAACGCCATAATTATCTCTCCAGTCTGTAATATAGGCTTCATATTCTTTTCTTTCTATTGGGCTTAGTTTCATTATATCCAATTCTTCTTTAGCCTCTTTTAGTCCCTTTGCTTTAGTTCCTTCTTTTACCTCTTGGTTCTTAAAAAAATGAATCCAATCATCTAATGTATCCTTTGCAGCATCGTTAAATTGATTTACTTTAATAATATAATATTCAGGATATATTTTGGCAATCTCTAAAGTATGATAAATACCCTCTTCCGTGTTAGACAGTTTTAATACGTCTTTTTTATGGAGACCAATAAAATTAGTGGTGCCATGATAAACATAATCTTCGCCTTGCCCTAAATCGAAATAAACAATATTAATAGAGATAACTTTTTTCACCATGCTGTAAGGCATGCCTATAACCATATTGTCAGTAATTATTTTTGATGTTCCGTAATACATACGAAGCAAATAATCGGTCATATAGTTATTTTGTATTTCAATTATGATTAGTTCGCCAATTGAATTTTGCACCAAAATATCTACTCTATTGGTTTTATCATCTGCTGTTTGTCTATTACCTTCACTTTCAAGTACACTTTCTATCTTAATATCTTCAAATAAAAGTTCGCTTAGAAAGCCTTCCAGAATGCCGAAGTTAGCTTTATTGCGTAACGGCCTTTTCACAGCCCAATCGAAACGTATAAGATTTTTCATACAATTTTATGTAAAGATAATTGAAAACGCTTACTTTATAAAAGAAACTAATATAAAAGCATAAAAATGATAATATATAAAGAGAGCTGTAATTCAATAGTTTAATAAAATGATAATATAGATATCATTTTTCAAGTGAAAATACTATATAATTTTACGCAAAAAATAGTATGATACAATCTCTACGTTCTAAAGTACTTGGTTTAACTTTCTTGTGCTTTTCTTTATTTTGTTCTATGCAACAAAGTAATGCACAATTACCGGCTGCACCAAGCCATATTGTAATAGTAATAATGGAAAATTATTCTTATACCGACATTATTCCTAATTCTCTTGCCCCATACATTAATGGTTTAGTAACAGCAGGCGACCCTTATACTGCAGTCTTTACAAAGTCTTATGCAATTGAACATCCAAGCCAGCCAAATTATCTTGATTTTTTCTCAGGCAGTAATCAAGGCAATACAGATGACAATCCACCGGCAGGCTATCCTTTTACAACAGACAATTTAGCTTCCGAACTAATTGATGCCGGTAAAAGTTTTATTACATATAGCGAAGATTTGCCAAGTTTAGGTTTTAGTGGTGTTTCTTCAGGCAATTATGTACGTAAACACAATCCTGCTGTATATTGGTTAGGCACCGGTACGCATCAATTACCTAATTCTGTTGATGTGCCTTTTACCTCTTTCCCCACTGCAGCTAATTATTCTACCTTGCCTACAATTTCGTATGTAGTACCAAATGAAATAAATGACATGCATAACTTGTCGATACCTGCAGGTGATACTTGGTTAAAAACCAAGTTAGACACTTTTAAGCAATGGTCAATAGCACATAATTCTTTATACATAATTACATTTGATGAAGATGATTTTTTAGGTACCAATAATATACCTACTATATTTATAGGACCTATGGTGCAAGGTGGAACTTACAATTTTACATTTAACCACTTTAATGTATTACGTACTTTAGAAGATTTTTATTCTTTACGCCATGCAGGTACAGCAGCAGACTCGTCTGATATTTTAGGTTGCTGGAGATTACATGCCGGAGTAAACAATGTAAATAATGCTCCTACTACCTTTAATGTAATGCCAAACCCTGCAACAGATAATGTATATTTCACAAGCAGCGAACCATTAACGCAACCTTTGAATTTATTAATTACAGATGTACTTGGCAGAGAAATGGGTAGTTATAAAATGAATGATTTCAAAACTGAAATTAATACATCTTCTTTTGCTTCAGGTGTATATTGCTACAAAATAATTGGTGCTAATAATAGTATTAATAACGGCAAGTTTGTAATAAACCGCAAATAGTATAGTATCTTATTTATAAAATACAGGCTGTTATGAATGTAAAAATTCTGACAGCCTTTTTTAATTTCTATAAATGTAAAATGCTATCATATAAATAGGGCTATACAACTAAACTATTAGGTACATTTATGCAATTAATGAAGGCATACATTACCTTTGCCGATATTAAAATTAAATTATGGGCAAAGTAGCCATTAACATAGCCACCGGCAGTTTACAACAAAATGATACAATAGTAGGTATAGATTTAGGTACCACAAACAGCCTTATAGCAATTGTAAGAGAGGATACCAAACAACCGATTGCTCTTAAAGAAATAGATGGTTTGGCTTTAGTGCCATCTATAGTCTATTTTGATGCTTATGGTAATGTAACTGTAGGTACGCAGGCAATAGATTTTTTAATTAATGAACCCGAACGCACCATCTATTCTGCTAAGCGGCTTATGGGCAAGTCTTATAAAGATATAAAAACAGATGCCGGTTTCTTTGCATATACTATTATTGACGATGATACGGATGCACTTGTAAAAATACAAGTGGGGAATCAGTTTTATTCGCCCATAGATTTATCGTCTTATATACTTAAAGAATTAAAAAAAAGAGCAGAGCATATTCTTAAAACAAGTGTTACAAAAGCGGTAATAACAGTGCCTGCCTACTTTAATGATTCACAAAGACAGGCAACAAGAGATGCCGGGCGATTAGCCGGTTTAGATGTATTGCGTATTATTAATGAGCCAACTGCTGCAAGTCTTGCTTATGGCTTGGGTATGAAGGAACACGAAGAAAAAACAATAGCCGTATATGATTTGGGTGGTGGTACGTTCGATATATCTATACTTAACATTAATAATGGCATTTTTGAAGTTTTAGCTACAAATGGCGATACCTATTTAGGGGGTGATGATTTAGATAATTTAATTGTAAACTTTTGGAGTGAGAATATTGATATTGCCGATAAAAATAATAAATCGTATAAACAGGAGTTGAGAATGGTAGCTGAAAAGGCTAAAAAATTCTTAACCTATTATGAAGTATTTGAAGGTAATGCCAATGGAAAAGAGGTACGCATATCAAAAGGCGAATTTGATAGATTGATACAGCCGCTTATAAATAGAACAATTACTTGCTGTGCCAATGCATTGAAAGATGCAGGCTTAAAAACTACTCAGATAGATGCAGTTGTTATGGTTGGCGGTTCAACACGGGTGCCTTTGGTTAAAGAGAGTGTGAAGGCGTTTTTTGGAAGAGAATTATACGACCAATTAAATCCGGATGAGGTAGTAGCATTGGGTGCCGCCATACAAGCCGATATATTGGCAGGTAATAATAAAGATATGCTTTTGCTGGATGTAACACCCCTGTCATTAGGTATTGAAACAATGGGTGGATTAATGGATGTATTGATACCCAGAAATTCAAAAATACCAGTAAAAGCAGCTCGCCAATATACTACACAAAAAGACGGACAAGCAAGTATGCGTATTTCTGTGTTTCAAGGTGAAAGGGACATGGTTGCAGATAATCGCAAATTAGCCGAATTTAATTTAACAGGCATACCCGGAATGCCGGCAGGATTACCTAAAGTAGAGGTGTCTTTTTTAATTGATGCAGACGGAATACTAAAAGTTTCGGCAAAAGAATTAAGAAGTGGTATAGAACAAAGCATTGATGTAAAACCACAATACGGACTAACCGACGAACAGGTAGAAACCATGCTTTGGGATTCTTTGTCGCATGCTAAAGAGGATATGGGTATGCGGGCATTGGTAGAAGCGAGTACCGAGGCAGAACAAATGCTAGCGACAACAGAAAAGTTTCTGTATAAACATCAAGAATTACTAATAAAAGAAGAAATAGAAATTACAAAAGCAGCTATGCAAGAATTAATGATGGCCATAAATGAGAAAGACAAAAATAAAATTCAGCAATGCACCGAATCGCTAAATGAAATATCTCGTCCTTATGCCGAAAGAGTTATGGATGCAGCAATAAAAGATGCAATGCGTGGTAAAAAAATAGTATAGAGAAATGAATGAATACATTACATTGTATTTATATTTAATTTAAATTAAAATCAATATGTTTCAATTTTTAAAATTAAGTATATTCCTATTGCAAAAGCCGCTTAATTTCTTCTGAGATTTGACCTATTACTACATGATTTTTAATTTTATCATCAATACTGAAAACGATAAAAACATTACCGCCATATTTATCAGAAAAAGCATTAAAACTTGCTTTCATTCTTTCAGATGCCGAATAATTACCGAAATTAGCATTTGCAGTTACAGGTTTTATCTGAATTCCGAACGCTCTATCAGCTACCCAGCCCAAATAGTCTATATCGCCGGCATGATCAAGTTCAGGGTCACTTTGTTCAAACCGAACATTCGGAAATTCCTTTGCTAAATTATCTTCAATTACCGACTTTTCCCTTATAAAACCATCGTAGGTTCTGTTTATGGTTAGATTTACAATGTAGTCAATGCAGTCTTGTAACGTTAGTTGGTTAAAGGCTTCAGTCCATTCGGGGATTACTATTTCCTTGATTTTCACATGAAGCCTTTCGCCCAATTCCACAAGGCTCTCTTGTGTTATTTTGGTTGGGTTTTTGCCATCGGTTTTTGCATTTTCAAAATACCATTGCTCCCATTCTTCAAAGGATTTGGGTTGACACTCCCGAATTAGTGCCATTACAGTACCTACCTTATTTGGTCGCGATAACTGATAGGTTTGGCAGGTATAATTTAGAACTTTTTCTTTTTTGCCGAATTCTTTGGAATAGCGTTTAATGAGAGGTGCCATTTTTATATTTGATTATTGAGATTATTTTGGTTCCAAATTTGCGTAATATTATCCGCTCTGGTTTGTAAATCAGGTATCCTACTTACTAAATAACTAATGGACTCCTCTGCTTTTTCACGAGAATTAATTTTGAAGTATCCCTTTACCGAACTGCCTATCAAATTATCTTCGGCATTAACAAGTTCTCTAATGCACCTTCTAATAGTTTCCTGCGTTCTTCCTGGATCAACTGGTTGCAATAGTCTATTACAAATTTCATCAGCTCTTATATAGCCTATAGTTTCATTGACAATTGCTAATATTTGACCTTTAATATCTTCATCAATTTGTTGTCTTTGCTGTCTGGTCATATTCTATTTTTAAAAACTTTTCTTTATATTTAAAATCATTACTCTTATCCACATCCACCAAACCATTCTTCAACAAATGTGCATTTATAAAAGTTTTATTTTCTAAATAAAGGTAGCAAAGTAAATTATTATCTGCATCATATTTTATGTTGTCGTATTTAAGAAAAACTTTTTTTCCTTTTAGTTTTCCTATTAAATAATCTGTTGCTTTACCATTAATAACCGGGTTTTCCTTTATACCGATAAGGCGAATTATCAAGCCGGTATTCAATTTCAGTTTTTCGGGGCTGATTATTTCTTTTACTGAAAACAATTCTTCACGCTCATTTGCACTTTCTTTATCTATTACAGAGCCGAATTGCAGTTTTTTAGGGTCTATTTTTTTATCTAATTTGTGTGCATCAACAAAAATATACGGGAGCTTTTTAATTTCTTCTTCGAAATTGATTGTTGTTTTTTGTTCCTTAAATTCAAATATAGTTCCATCAAAATCTGTTTGAGATACTTTTAATTTTTC
Organism: uncultured Bacteroidota bacterium; assembly: GCA_903916555.1. Classification (GTDB taxonomy): domain Bacteria; phylum Bacteroidota; class Bacteroidia; order Chitinophagales; family Chitinophagaceae; genus CAIYTT01. The sequence continues at coordinate 250 of CAIWXG010000032.1, read as the reverse complement.
TTTAATAACAGGAATAAAATCCTGATTTAATTCATACCCAATTGAGTTTCTGCCATTATTTTTTGCAGCCAAAGCTGTTGTTCCACTGCCCATAAATGGGTCAAGAACAGTGTCATCAACGAATGCAAACATTCTTATTAAACGTCTTGGGAGTTCTTCAGGAAACATAGCAATATGATTGCTTTGTTTTGCTCCTCCAAAATTCCAATGCCCAGCAAAAAATGTATTCCATTCCTCATTGGTCATTTTA
>CAIWXG010000031.1 GCA_903916555.1 uncultured Bacteroidota bacterium | reverse complement strand
GTTTCCAATTTGTTTTTGGTAAAGCAGGTACAGTTATCGTAAACCTTCAAGAAAAAGATGGTTTAACCGAAGTACTATTAACGCAAGAAAACATACCAACTGATGAAAAAAGTAAAGTAAACTATCATGTTAATTGCTCTAAGGGATGGACTTTTTATCTTGCCAATTTAAAATCAATATTGGAAGGTGGTATAGATTTAAGGAATAAAAATGCAAATCTTACTAATGTTATCAATTCCTAATTTCAGGAAAATAGCGTGTTTTAAAAAAATATCTTTAAAAGTGTTGGGAATTAATAATTTTATATTAATTTTATTGAAACACTTTTTTAATCATGACTAATAAGTTATATACTTTTTTGATTTTCTGTAGTTCAATTATATATGGCGAATCTATTAATGCTCAATGCCCCGCAGGCAGGTATTTATATAGTGGTCTTTTTAGTACTGTAACAATGGATAGTGTTACTTATAGCACAGCCAATGGCACAACCTTAAAAATGGATATTTATCAACCTGTTGGCGATACATTATCTGCAAGACCATGTATTATTTTGGCACATGAGGGTAGTTTCGTTTCCGGCAATAGAGAAAATGATGCAACCATTGTAAGCTTATGTGCTAATTTTGCCAAGCGTGGTTATGTAACGGCATCAATTGACTACCGTTTGGGTAGTTTTATAAATATGCTTAATGCAGATTCTGCAACAGACATTGTGGTAAAAGCAATTAGTGATGGTAAGGCAGCAATAAGGTTTATGGTGCAAGATGCAGCGACATCTAATTTATATAAAATAGACACTAATAATATATTTATAGGTGGCAATTCTGCCGGCGCGGTTTTAAACATGAATCTTGGCTATTTGGATAGCATAAGCGAATGTTCGCCAATGGTATTAGCTGCATTAAATGCCAATGGTGGTTTTGAAGGCAATAGTGGAAATGCCGGCTATACAACAAAATTTAAAGCTATCATTAATTTGGCAGGTGCTGTTAATGATACTAACTATATAAGTGTAGGCGATAAACCATCGGTAAATGCACAAGGGTCTTTAGATAATGTTGTGCCTTACGAATGTGGTAGTCCGTTTGGTTTTGTGCCGGTTACTTTGTGTGGTTTGGGTCGTTTAGAACCTGCTTATGTAAGAAATTCTATTTATCATATAAGCCATGTTTTCGATGCAGACGGGCATGTGCCTTGGGATACATCGGTAACAAAGTTCAATTTAGTGGACTCTATGGTTACTGTTTTTTTATATAATCTTATTTGCACCAATATTGCTGCTGTAAATGAAGTAAGTTTAAATACAGACCTTAGTTTATTCCCCAATCCGGCAAAAGATGAATTAAATATTACATCATCGCAAACAATAAGCGAGGCAATAGTTTATGATGAAACCGGAAGAGAAATATATAAGCTTAATAATATTAACCATACTAATTGTAGAATAGCAACAAAACAATGGCTACATGGTATCTATTTTATAAAAATAAAGTTTACAAATGCTAACAATACACCCTTAGTGAAAAAGATTATTGTAGGCTATTAATAGGCAATAGTTGGATATAGAGCCATACATCTATTGCATTATTTTGCAACTTGGATAGAAGAAACCATTAATGTTTGGTAAACAAGAAAATCACATATAATTTTATCTTATCTTATCCTCTCCTCAACCCAATCGTTTAAACCGGCATGTTCATCAAGTTTTACCAATTCGTTTATTTTAGGGTTTCGTTTAATAGAATGGTCGTCATTGTACATTTTAATAACTGCTTTTAATCCGGCAACACAGTTTTCTGTTTTATTACTTTTCAATTTTGTTTTTACTGCATTTTTTACCCATCCACCAGTATAAAAAACCCTTAATTCCGGGCTTTCATTAAATAATGCATCTATTTTTAAGTTCTGCGGTATGTTTATATATGGGCATCCGGAACTCCATTCCAAAAGGAAATTAGTAGATTCACGTACTTTCGAATTATTTTCGTTACTGTAGTTTTTCTCTAACCAATTAATGCAACTAATAATATTATCTTCATATTTTTTGTAATCATTTTTACTGTCGAAGGAATAGTTTTTAGGAACTTCGAAACGTTGTGCTTGTGCATAGTTAAAGAACAACAATGAAGAAAAAGAGAGCAAAATGTTTACAAATAATTTCATAATATATATATGTATAAATTTAAAACAATGAAATATAGTACTCTTATTATAGTCAAAATATTATTCACAAACCTACTTAAAAGACTTACTATTTACAAATATAATTATAAATAATTTTATATTTATATTTTCTAACTTTCATCATCATGTTTTAAAGTTTCTACCTTCGAATTAAAGAAATTTAAGAACAAAACAATAAAAGCCATTACCAAAAGTGCTTGGACGCAAACAATAATTTTGCCCAAATCATTTGCAGGGTGTATATCGCCATATCCAATTGTAGTAGAAGTAACAATACTAAAATAAATATAATCAATAATGCTACAATTAGTATTACCCAATAAATTAAGCCCGGCATATATTACAGCAAATGAAAAGGAGATTTCAAGGTAATTTAAAAAAAGCATCAATATATTTCTTCTGTAAGAACGGGGTTTTACAAAAATATCAGAAACAAAAATGAGAGATGCAACATAAAATATAGTTTCAGACAGCAAGTATATAGAAATTGCTACTGCAATTCGACTATGGAATAAGCCTGAAAAGAGGAAAAATAATGGCAATAATGTTTTTATAAGCACATAAAACTCAATAGCTACATTTCTAACAATAATTCCCTTTTTACCAAAATAATTTCTAACATGTAAGCCCGGAAAAATAAATTGAATGGTTATTAGAAATAGTCTCAAAATTTTTTCAAAACCTATATCATGATGTTTTACATTATTCCATGTTTTAATTAAGTTTCTTACATGGCTTTTATATGCACTTTGTCTTAATGGAAGATTGTATTCAGGTTTACCCAAAAATAACTTACTAAAAAACCGTTTCATATATATTAATTTGGTAAGAAAAATTAGATAGTACAAAATTACTATAATCCTTATTATAATTATTGTTTAGAAAATTATTCCATTTCTAATTTGAAAATAATATTTTTGGCTTGATTTTTGTGCTTTAGTTTATTGGAATATAATTTTATTCAGAATATTTTCATGAAATTTTTTTACATCCTATTTTTTTCCTTTTTATCTTCTGGTTGCATCATAAATGTATCATGGGGGCAAAACATACATTCCCCTGTAAATGAGGTATTTAATGCATTAAAGGAAGACCGTATTCAAGATATTGTAAAGTATTTTGACCACAGCCTACCCATTAATATAAATAATATACAATCTATATACAGCAGCAATCAAGCGGAAATTGTATTGAAAGATTTTTTTCAGAAAAATGAGCCTCACGACTGGCTTGTAGCAGGTACCGGCTCTCCAAACAACAATACAAAGTATTTAATTTGCACTTTTACCGGTAAAACAGGTAAATATGGTGTTTACATTATGTTTAAACTTAAAGATAATGTGTATTTACTACAAGAGATAAGGATATATAAAGAATAAAATACAAAAAATATCACGACCTTTGTCTTTATACATTAAAATAATTCAATTATTTTTAGTGTAGCCATCTACAAATTACAAAATAATTATACTTAATGAGTGCACGTGTTTTAACATTGTTTGGTGAAGAGGTACAACCGGAAGAGGCTAAGCCATTAGATATAAAAAACATTTATAAAAAAGGTATATCACCAAAGAAAAACGATGATAATGAGGCAGTTATTGAAGAAAACCCTGCTGATAAAACCGTACAAATAATTTCAAATAACAATGCACATGAAGAAATAACGAAACCTAAACCTTTTAGAAAAACAACTTACGAGTTTATTACAACAAAAGAAGAGTTAGATACTATTTATATACCTGCGAAATTTAGTTTTCAAGACAAATCTTCAACAATTTCAAAACCTGTATCAGAAATAATAATCACTGAAAACGAAAAAAGTGATAGCCCATTTTTAGAACCCGAAAATGTAATTAGTAACGAAGAAATAGGGAATAAACAGTATTACACAATAGGGGAAGTTGCTGAATTATTAAAAGTGAAAACATCGCAAATCCGATTTTGGACAACCGAATTTAATTTTAAAATGCGGACAACCCGAAAAGGAGACCGACTTTATACTACAGAACAAATAAAACAATTAAAGATAATACATACTTTAATAAAAGAAAATGGGTTTACTTTAACCGGTGCTAAAGCAAAAATGAAAGAAAAACCTAAAAAAGAATTAAATAAAAATGACTTTAAAGTAAGTCTGTTAGAACTAAGATATAAATTAGTTAATTTACGTAAACAAATAAAATAATGAAAAATACTTATGCATTTCTTTTTTGCACTTTTATCTATTCATTTGCTATGGCACAAAATATAAAACCTATTTATGACACTTTAAGAGATAAAGAAAATGGAGCTTTAGTATATAAAGGAAAATTTACTTTAAATAATATTTATACTGAGCCTGAATTTGATTGGATGCGTAAAGGAGTGTTAGTCTATCAGCCAAATAGTACTGTGATTGGTGATGTGAAACGAAATACAGCAAATTATAAAATGATTGTATTTATGGGTACTTGGTGCGATGATTCTCAAAACATGATTCCTAAGTTATATAAGGTACTTCAGCAAGCCGATATTCCACTTGAATATATAGAGATTTATGGCGTTGATAGAGCAAAAACTACCGGATTATCAATAGAAAAAACATATAATGTAACCTTAGTGCCAACTATTATATTATTTGATAATGATAAAGAAATAGGTAGAATTACAGAATCGGTACAATTAAGTGTAGAATGGGATTTGGCAAATATTGCACTAAAATACATGAAAAAATAAACATTAGGCATATTGTATATGTATCATCCTATTCTTTTTAATCTTTCTACCGCATTTATTAATGTTTCATCTTTTTTTGCAAAACAGAAACGTATTAAATGGTCGTCTTTTCTGTTTTTATAAAAAGAACTAATCGGTATAGTTGCTACGCCATAATTTATAGTTAACCATTTGGCAAATTCGATGTCTGCCATATCACTAATTTTTTCGTAGCTTGCTACTTGGAAATAGCTCCCTTTAGTAGGTGTATGTATTGTAAATAAGGTATTTTGCATTAAACTTATAAATTTATTTCTTTTTTGTTCCATTATTTTACCAACAGAATCTGCGAGTCCACTTTCTAAATGCATTGCCAAAGCATATTGGCCGGGTGTATTTACACTAAATGCTAAAAATTGATGTATTGCTCTGAATGCCGATGTGTATTTGGGAGGTGCTATACAGTAACCTATTTTCCATCCGGTATTATTATAAACTTTCCCGAACGAATAAATTGCAAAACTTCGTTCTCTCAATTCAGAATGCTCTAATACGCTGTAGTGTTTTTTATTATCAAAAATTAATTGTTCATAAACCTCGTCGGCCAGAATAATAATATCTGTATTACGCACAATTTCTGCAAAGGTATCCCAATCGTTTTTTGCCCATATCGCACCTGTTGGATTATGTGGAGTATTTACGATTATTGCTTTTGTTTTTGGCGTTATAGCATTTTTTACTTTATTCCAATCTACACTAAAATCAGGAGCAACTAAAGAAACGGGAATTGCTTTTGCACCATTCATTTCAATATTTGGTAAATAGCTATCATAGCATGGTTCTAATATTATAACCTCATCACCGGGTACTAATACCGATGTAAATGCGGTGTATATGGCATAAGTAGCACCTGGCGTTATTGTAATTTCGGTATCTGCATCAATTGTTAGATTATATCTATTTTTAAAGTCTTTCGCAATTGCTTGTCTTAACATAGGCAAACCTGCCATTGGTGCATATTGATTATAATCGGTACGTGCAGCATTGTATAATAATTTAGACAAATGCTCATCTAAACCGAAATCCGGAAAGCCCTGAGATAAGTTTATGGCATTATACTGAGCAGATAAACCACTCATTACCGTAAATATATTAGTGCCTGTAACGCTATGTTTTTGAGGAAAATTCATTTCTATAAAAATTTATCGCCTTTATTTCTTTTAACTTCTGCTACATATTCTTTTATTTGTTGCTCTCTGTTTCTTTCGCATATCAATAGAATGTCAGGTGTATCTATAACAATAAATTTTTCCATACCTTGTATAACTACTAATTTATCGGCAGGTGCTTTTATCATACATTCCGATGCATCAATAACCATAACATTATTACCTATTACTGCATTGCCCAAATAATCTTTATTACTGTTTTCATAAGCAGATTCCCACGTACCTAAATCGCACCATCCAAAATAAGAAGGTATTACATAAACATTACGTGCTTTTTCCATTATACCATAATCAATAGAAATATTTGTGCAATGTGGATATAGTTTTACGATAGCTTTATTTTCTGACGGTGTATTATAAAAATCTTTTGCTTGTGTAAATACTTCGTTCATTTCGGGCAAATATTGCTCTAATGCATTCATTATTGTTTTTACATTCCAAACAAAAATGCCGGAATTCCAAAGAAAATCACCACTTTTTAAGAACGTACGTGCAAGCTCAAGTGATGGCTTTTCAGTAAATGTTTTTACTTTATAAGCCGTACCAAGTTCCGTTTCTGTGTCATATTGAATATATCCGTAACCAGTATCGGGTCTTGTAGGTTTAATGCCTAAAGTAAGTAAAGCCTTATTATGTGCTACAAATTCTAATGCTTCATGGGCAGTGCGTTCAAAATCGTGCTCTTGCATAATTAAATGGTCGGCAGGCGACATAATAATATTTGCATCGGGGTTTAAAGCCATCATTTTATGAGCAAAATAAGCCGCACAGGGCGCTGTATTTTTCCTTGAGGGTTCACTAATAATATTAAAATCACTTATTTCAGGTAGTTGTTCTTTAAGTGTAGCTATATATTGTTCGTTGGTTATAAAATATATATTTTCTTGTGGGCAAATATGTTTAAATCTATTATAAGTCCACTGTATTAGTGATTTACCTGTACCCAGTAAATCAAGAAATTGTTTTGGATGGTGTACTCTACTTTCGGGCCAAAATCTACTGCCTATACCGCCCGCCATTATTGCTACATAATTATTTTTATTGCTCATGTATATTTCTTTAATCTAAAAAATAAAAGTGCATAAAAGTAAGATATTTAGGTGGAAACTTTTAAGTACTTTAAAAAGCAATTAATTGGTAGAATATAAACTATTTTAAAATTCAAAAATTATC
>CAIWXG010000030.1 GCA_903916555.1 uncultured Bacteroidota bacterium | reverse complement strand
TTACCAACAAATTTAATACTGGCATTTTTTAAGCCCAAAGGAAGAAATAGATATGCACTTATAGCTATTTTGTTTATCGTAATTACCTTCTTCTTGCATTTATTTAATATTCAGAGAATTACTATTTTAGAAATAACACCTATATTACTGTCTCTATTATTGGTTTATGGTAGCATATTTAGAAATAGTAGAATGCTTAATATAAAAACAATAGAATAAAAAATTGAAAAATAATATAGTTTCGGGGATGCATTATACTAAACAGGGTAATGGTACTGCTGTTGTTTTAATACACGGTTTCCCATTTTCAGGTACTATTTGGAATACTATTGTTGCGAATCTTGCTGATGAATTCACAGTTATTGTTCCGGACTTGCCGGGTAGTGGGTTAAGCCCGTTAGAGAAACCGGTGAATATACCTGAAATGGCAATGGGTATTAAAGCTATTTTAGATTTTGAAAAGATAGATAAAGCTATTTTGGTTGGACATTCCATGGGTGGCTATATAGCATTTTCGTTTGCAGACCAATATCCGGCTTCTGTAAAAGGATTGTCGATAGTACATTCTACCCCCTTAGCTGATGACGAAGAAAAAATAAAAAATAGAAAAAAAATAATTGATTTAATAAATAACGGTGGTAAGAGTATTTTTATTAGACAAATGATACCCAATCTGTTTGCACAAGATTTTAAACAAAAGAATGGTTCTATAGTCGAAGAGATTACTGAAACTGCTTTAGAAAATAAGGAGGCTACTTTAATAAATTATTACAATGCTATGATAAGCCGGAAGGATTATTCCGATGAGTTAATGAAATATGATTTTCCGATGCAATGGATAATGGGTATGGAAGATAATATATTAAATTATACAAAAAATTTAGAAAAATGTATTAAATCTAATATAAATTTCGTACTTTGTTATGCCAATTGCGGACACATGAGTATGATTGAGAAACCTGAATTACTAAAAACAGATTTATTGAGGTTTTTTAAGTATTGCAATAAGTGAAATTAGAATAATATGAGTAAAAAAGTAGTATATATATTACTAATAATTTTTTTGTTTGCTGCTGTGCAAACAAAGGCATCTCATATTGTTGGTGGCGAGGTTACTTATAAATTTTTAGGAGCTAATGACAGTGGCAATCACTATAGAGTTAGTTTAGTAATATACGAAGATTGCCAAAATGGACAACCTTCTGCAATACAAGCAGATAACCCCGCGAATTTAGCTGTTTATGATAACCCGTTTCCGATTGGAAGGCTTATTAATATAGATTCAAATGTTTTTTATGATTCATCTGTATTAGTGCCTACAAATTTTGCCAATTTATGTGTTACGAATCCTCCTGTGGTTTGTTTGTTGAAGAAGACATTTATTAAAGATTATTATTTTGCTCCTAATTCTACCGGCTATTGGGTTGTATATCAACGTTGTTGCCGTAATTCAGCTATAGTTAATGTACAAGACCCCGGAAATAGTGGTTCTACTTACTTTTGTCATATTCCATCATCCGGTGTGGTTTCAAATAATAATAGTGCTGTTTTTAAAAATTATCCTCCATTAATTATTTGCATCAATAACCCGCTAATTTATGATAATTCGGCAACCGATGCAGATGGTGATTCTTTGAGTTATGGCTTTTGTGCAGCTTATAAGGGCGCTAGTAATGTGGACATTAAACCACCTGTACCTGCGCCACCACCATTTGATTCGGTAGATTATATTAATCCACCTTATACATCCCTTCATCCTATTTCAGGAGTACCCACAATTGTAATAGACCCTGTAACAGGTATAGTTACGGGTACACCTAATAAATTAGGAAGGTATTTAGTTACGGTTTTTTGTAACGAATGGAGGCATGGAGTACTTATTAATACACAAAGAAGAGAGTTCCAATTTGTAGTTACCAATTGTTCTAAGTCTGTAATTGCCGATATTCCACAGTTGTCTAATTCTACAAACACATATATAGTTGATTGTGCGGATTTTACAGTTAATTTTGAAAATACAAGTATAGGTGGCAAAACATGGCATTGGAATTTCGGTGTACCTGCCAACAATTCAGATACCTCAAATTTGATTACACCTACCTACACTTATCCGGATACAGGTACTTATATTGTTAGTTTAAAGGTAAACCCACATTCTACCTGTTCCGACAGTATTTGGAGGTATGTAAAAATCTACCCGAAATTTAAGGCAGATTTTTATGATACCGGCAGTCAATGCCCCGGCTTGCCAATTAGTTTCATTGATAATTCATCATCATCCATAAAACCGGTTACCTATTGGTATTGGGATTTTGGAGACGGACAAAATTCAAGTTTACAATATCCTGTTCATACCTATTATTATGGTGGTACTTATAATGTTACCTTAGTATCGCAAAATATAAAAAATTGCATTGATACATCAGTAAAACAAGTTTTGGTTGAAACATTTAAACCTTTTGCGGGTAATGATACTGTTATTGTAAAAGGTGAAAATATATTATTTAATGCTACCGGAGGAATTTCTTATTACTGGACGCCATCTGAAAATTTAAATTTTCCGAATATTTACGACCCAATAGGCTCCTATCCTGATACCGGTACCTATACTTATGAGGTACATGTTATTAGCCCTTATGGTTGTAGTGGCGATGATACAATAAAAGTGCAAGTGGTAAATCAGGCTGCTTTTTTTGTACCTACCGGTTTTTCACCTAATGGGGACGGAAGGAATGATTTTTTTAGACCAAGGGCTATAGGATACAGAAGCTTAACCTATTTTAAAATATTTAATCGTTGGGGGCAAATGGTATATATTACTGAAAACTTTGAATCGGGTTGGGATGGTAAATTTGACGGGCAACATTGCGAAGTTGGAACCTATTTTTGGGAGATTAGTTACACCGACAGATTTGGGAAGAATGGAACCTTAAAAGGGGATGTAACATTGATAAGATAATATTATTCTCTATAACTTTATTTTCTTTCTTAGAATACCCGTTTTTCCGGATTTATCTGTAGGGAATCCGGAAGTGAGAATGAACTCCTTTTCCAAAGGCATTTACTTGACAAAGCTAATTGAAAGTAGTGAAATTCTTAGCTATATACCTTTTCATTTAACTCCCGTTTGAATACGTTTGGAGAACGGACTTATTTTTACTTCTTGATGCCTTAACGGAAAATCAAGAAGAACGGGTCTTTTTTGATAATTGCGTTACTTTCGAAATTTGTTTTAATCACTGTACTTGTTGCAAAGCGACTGCATAATGAATTTCTGATTGCTGTGCAATAATCTGTGCCCCCATCAATGATAAATCCTGCAACGATATTTTCAATTTTGTGTCAGGTATCATTTATATTCATTTTTAGCAAAAATAACAAAAATTACAACAACTGTAAACGACCAAATTCTTGTTCCCGCTCTTCCTGATTTCTTACGGAAAATCAAGAAGAACGGATATGTTTAAAAATGAGAATAAGTGAAGAATTTTGCGAAACAAGTATTATATATCTATATTTGTTAATGATAATAAAAAAGTGATAAATATTAGTATTTTTGCGAAAGGGATTTATATTACAGATTGTTTTCTATAGTGAAAAGGAGTATAGATATATGCACAATAGATAGTTGAAATTTAATTTTTTAAATAAAGAAAAAATATGAATACATCCTTTCTTAAAAAATCATGGTTAAAAATATTGTTTTGTGTACTATTTTTGATATGTAGCAGACAGGCAAAAGCCATAAGATTTGGATATGGTGGTTTTCATGCTACTACTGGCTATGCATGTGAGCAAGGAATGCCAGGAACTGGTTACGCTTGTGAAGATTATAGTTGGATTTTGTCAATAATAGATAGTTCTATTGGGAATACTGATACTTGGGTTTGTACATCGTTGCCAACTAATGGAGCAATTTCCAGTTCGTTTTCTTCTACTTTTTCTGTAGGTGACATTATATATTCTTGCCCATCTACTGGAGGTGTTTTATTTCCATCAATTGGATATTGTCCGAATACAGATTTCGTTGGTAGTGATTCTTTTAATATAATTGTTTTTAATAATGTTGGGGATTCGGACTATATAACACTTTACATTAATGTTATGAATTGGCCTAGTCCTTTTGATATTTTGGGCGAACATAATTTATGTTTAGGTTTAACAACTTCATTTCATGACGATGGTGATTCCGGTGGGATTTGGAGTACAACAGATTCAACAATTGCAACAATTAATAGTTTTGGTCAAGTTACTGCTTTGTCTCTTGGCTCAACTTCAATTTCATATTCTTTTGCATCTTCTATGTATTGTCCTTCTATGTCATGTACATTTGATATTACTGTTATTCCAACCCCTTTAGTTGGTACAATATCCGGTGCTGCAAATCTCTGTTTGGGTTCAACTATTACTCTGAGCGATACAGCTAGCGGTGGTATATGGAGTGCCGTAAATGCGAATGCAACCGTTTCGGGTGGCCTAGTAACAGGTATTTCTTCCGGTATAGATAGCATACACTATTCAGTTACAAATGGCTGCGGCACTGCCGTTGCATCTTATGTTATTACAATTAATCCACTGCCTATTGCTGATACAATAACTGGAGCAACAAGTGTTTGTGTTGGTGCAAACACCCTATTAAGTGATGTTGCAAGTGGTGGTATATGGAGTACAACCAATGCAAATGCTAGTGTTTCGAGTGGTGTGGTTACAGGAATATCTTGGGGTGTAGATACCATACAATATACTGTTACCAATAGTTGTGGTACTGCCGTTGCAATGTATGTTATAACAGTTAACCCATTACCGGTAGCAGGCACAATAACAGGAGCAACGAGTGTTTGTTTAGGTTCAATTATAACTTTAAGTGATACTGCAAGTGGTGGTACATGGAGTACAGCCAATAGTAATGCCACAGTTTTGGGTGGTGTTGTAACAGGTGTTATGGCAGGTACAGATAGCATACACTATTCAGTTATTAATAGTTGTGGTACAGCTGTTGCAAATTATGCTATTACAGTAAATCCGCTGCCAAATGCAGGTATTATAACTGGTGTTGCAAGTGTTTGTGTAGGTGCAAACATCCTATTAAGTGATGCTTCAAGTGGTGGGGTATGGAGTACTACAAATGCAAATGCTACTGTTTCCGGTGGTGTAGTAACAGGTGTTGCTACAGGTACGGATAGCATACAATATACTGTTACCAATAGTTGTGGTACTGCCGTTGCAACGCATGTTATTACTGTTAATCCATTACCGGTAGCAGGCACAATAACAGGAGCAACGAGTGTTTGTGTAGGTGCAAGTATAACCCTAAGTGATGCTGCAAGTGGTGGTACATGGAGTACAGCCAATGCAAATGCAACGGTTTCTAGTGGTGTTGTAACAGGTGTTTTGGCAGGTACAGATAGCATACAATATTCAGTTATTAATAGTTGTGGTACAGCTGTTGCAACTTATGCTATTACAGTAAATCCGCTGCCAAATGCAGGTATTATAACAGGTGTTGCAAGTGTTTGTGTAGGTGCAAACATCCTATTAAGTGATGCATCAAGTGGTGGGGTATGGAGTACTTCAAATGCAAATGCTACTGTTTCCGGTGGTGTGGTAACAGGTGTTGCTACAGGTACGGATAGCATAGAATATACTGTTACCAATAGTTGTGGTACTGCCTTTGCAACGCATGTTATTACTATCAATCCATTACCCGTGGCAGGCTTCATTGCCGGTGATACAAGTGTTTGTGTTGGTGCAACTATTGTGTTAAGTGATTTGGCAAGTGGTGGGGTATGGAGTACAACCAATTCAAATGCTACTGTTTCGGGTGGTATAGTAACAGGTGCAATAACAGGACCTGATAGTATTTTGTATTTTGTTACCAATAGTTGCGGCACTGCATTTGCAATACATGGTATTACAGTAAATCCACTACCAAATGCCGGAACAATAACAGGTGTTACAAGTGTTTGTGTAGGGGCAACTATAGTGTTAAGCGATGTTGCAAGTGGAGGTACTTGGAGTGCTACAAATGCTAATGCAATCGTTTCGGGTGGGGCAGTAACAGGTGTTATAGCGGGTATAGATAGCATACAATATTCAGTTACTAATAGTTGCGGCACTGATATTGCAAGCTACAGTATTACAATTAATGCATTACCTGTAATTTCTACATCATTTATTTACGGCTGTGGTGTCGATACCTTATCTGCAACCGGTGCAACCGCCTATTCATGGATGCCTACAACCGGTCTATCTTGCGACACTTGTGCCATAACGCAGCTAATCCCTACAACTACCTTCGTTTATACAGTTATTGGTACTACTGCGGGTTGTTCTTCTTTTAATACTATTACGGCTGACGGTAACAGAATTTCGGGTACTATTTCTTTTAGTAGTACACCACCAATTAGTCCAAGTTTAAAAGTTTGGCTAATACAATATAATTCTATCGATAGTACTTTAACAGGTATAGATTCTACAATAACCTGCATAGAAACCGGAACAACATCCTATTACCAGTTTATAGATAAGCCGGCAGGAAACTATATGGTTAAAGCCAGCCTGATTGGCAGCATTCCGGGTACAAGTGGTTATATGCCGACCTATAGTTATACTACTTCCCACTGGGATTCCGCAACAAATATTGCACATATAAGTTCGGCTGATACATTACCCATAAATATGAATTACGGCACGGTTCCTTCAGGCTCAGGTTTTATTAGTGGCTTAATTGTAATGGGTGCAGGAAAAGGTACTTCAGGCGAAATTCCGGCATCTGAAATATTGGTTTATCTTGAAGATACACTCAATAATATTTACACCTATACATATTCAGATACAAGTGGTAGCTATTCTTTTTCAGGACTTGCTTTTGGTAGTTACATCATCTATCCAACTGATTATAAATATTATACTACTCAGTCATCAATAATAACATTAAATAGTACTACGCCTACAGATTCTTTTGTCAACTTTAAAAAGCATACAACTTTAGGTACAATTACTCCTTTTGTTACATCCGGTATTACGAACCTATTGCATGAAAGTAAATTTCAAATTTACCCCAATCCTACTAAAGATATTTTAAATATTTCATGGAGTAATATATCAACCGGAGTTGCAGAATTTAAAATTACTGATTTAATTGGTCATGGGTTTAATAATCAGCAATTAAAATTTTCAACAATATCAGGTAATTCACAAATTGATATTTCTAATTTACAAAATGGTATTTATTTCATATCAATAAAAGGTGAAACAGTAAATTATTTTGATAAGATTCAGGTATTGAAATAGTTCCACACAAAGCCCGTTCTTCCTGATTTTTCGCAGGGAATCAGGAAGCATAATAAACCCGTTCTCAAACGTATTCAAAGAACTGATTTTACAATAAATGTGTTATAGCTAAGAATTTTAAAAGCGATTGTATATTTTATTGAAGTTTATTAGCATTATTTGTTTTTGCTAAGCGTTTATTTTCAATAATTTATACAAATAAATAGTATATCTATTAAGCGGGGGCAATGGCAGCTTACTTTATATGCTTTTGAAATATTTTATTTTTTAGGATAATAATAATTATAAGCTTTTTCAATAAAACCGTTTCCTAACTCGGGCAAATTACTGGTTGTGTACATTATTACTAAACAATCATTTTCTTTTATTGCAGATTGCCAATCATAATTTTCCATTGTTGTACCGTCTGTTATGCCCCTATCGTAACTATTTTTAGTCCATAGACCTCTATAATATTCCCAATAAGTCCAGTCTTCATTTATATTATCAAGTAAATATTCCATTAGCCATATCTTTACAAAGCTATCACCTAAATATATTATTTTGGGTTTAGTAGTTGTTTTGTCAAACTTGTAATCTATTGTTGGGTAACTCAGTGTTTCCTTAACTATCGGGAAAATTAAATTTGTTGTTCTGGCTATGTCATTGTCAGGAAATCTAATTTCATCGGTTTGCTCCAGTTTTGTTTGGTAAGGATGTACCATTTTTATATTTCGTAGTTTTTCAATATATATAATAAAACTATCAGCAGCAATATAAGAACCATAAACTGCCCAATGAATGCCTTGTTTAGAGTATAATACAGACTTTGTTTTGTTTTTCACAGTATTAAAATAACTAACAAAATCAATTTGATTTATTTTTAATGAATCGCCTTTTTGAGTAAAAACCTCATAATTAGTTACACCTTTTTTTACATTTTTATATTTATTAGGAATGTTTTCGGGGTACATAAATTCTTTTGACGGACTATAGACTACTATTAATGATTTCCCCATGCTATGTAGTGTGTCTTGCAATGCTTTTAGCATTAGCATTTTTTTGTTTATAGCACTATAGCCAATAAAATCTTTACCAAAATAACCATCAATATATTCATCAATATATAAATAATTGTTTAATCCTTCGATAATATGACCTTTGCTTATTTTTTTATATACTGAATAGTTAATTTGATTATTCAATCTAATTAAATCAGGACGGAAACCCATATTATCATTAATAAATTTATCTTTTTGGGTTTGATATTCATCTGTAAGCCAACTATTTAATGTGAATGAAACATCTTTGGCGTTCGGAAAGAATCCATATAATTCACCACTTTTAACAAATGGCAGAAATTGTTGAATTGCAGGTAATAAAAGAATAATAAACAGTACTAAAAATAGTGTTTTTTTTCTTTTAGCGTCCATTTATAGCTTTATTTATACAAATATACAGTACTATTCTACTATTATTTTATGCAAAACATCTTTTTGAAACAAAAACTGCCATAATAGCGAACTACTATGGCAGTGAAATATAGTTTAATTCAATCTAATTGCAATATGTTTCAAAAGCTGATATAAGATTAGCGGCTATCATTTGTGCCGGACGACCCTCAATCATGTGGCGTTCAATCATGTGTACTACTTCGCCGTCTTTTAATAAAGCAATACAAGGTGATGACGGAGGATAAGGTAATAAATAAGTACGAGCTTTGCTTACCGCATTAATATCGAAACCTGCAAAAGTAGTAGTTATTTGGTCTGGTTTTTTTGTAGAATGTTGTACAGCCATTATAACACCTGGGCGAGCTGTGCCTGCAGAACAGCCACAAACTGAATTAATAAAAAGTAAAGTAGTACCTTTTTGTGTTAAAGCATTATCAACATCTTCAGTGCTAAGCAATTCTTTAAAACCTTTACTTGTAAGTTCGGCTTTCATTGGGGCAACTATTTGTTCTGGATACATATAATTATATTTTTTTTAGCAAAGTTAATTTATTTGAAACTATAAATTACAATAAAGAGATAAAGAAAATTGATGTAGAGAAGATTATTAGCACCTTTTTATATAAGTTTAATACTATTTTTGCATTATATTATATCTAAGGTATGTGCCTATTAATTAGGTACGGTTTTTGCAATGTATATTTTAACACAAGCCATTTTAAACATCACGAAAAATCATTTGTCAAAAAAATAAAATTAAAATCTATGAATAATTTAAAATTAGTTCTGCTTTCAGCAATGCTATTAACGGTAAATTGTTTAGTTGCACAAGATATTAATCAAGCCTTTAATTTTTCTAATTTATCGGTGCAAGGTACTGCCCGTTCTATGGGTTTTGGTAATGCATTAGGTAGTATTGGTGGCGATTTCGGTGCATTAAGTGTTAATCCGGCAGGCTTAGGTGTGTACCGCAGTTCGGAAATTGCTATAACACCAACAATTAATATGAATAATTCTTCAACCGACTTTCTCGGTGTGAATACTACAGATAATAATTTATCTTCAAATATAAACCATTTTGGGTTGGTACTTACCAATGCCCCTAAAGGTGAACGTTATGAACGCAGAAACTGGAAAACAGTTTCGTTTGCAATAGGTGTAAATAAAATAGCTGATTTTAATCGCAACTATTCTTATACAGGTAAAAATACTACAAGTTCTGCATCTATGGAATTACAGGCCGATGCCAATAAAAACCCTCAAGATACAGGCGTATCAGGTACACTTGGCTATTTGGGTTATCAGGGTTATTTGCTAAATATTGATTCTAACAATAAATTTTATTCAATTGTGCCTTATAAAGGAGGTATTAATCAAACAAATAGTGTGCAGCAAAGCGGTGGCATTAACGAATTTGTGTTGTCGCTTGGTGGCAACTATAAAGAAAAATTAATGTTAGGGCTCACAGTGGGTATTCCAACAATAGTTTATAATTTAAATTCTCAATATTCCGAGAATGTGGCAAGCGGTAATACTGGCAATACATATAATTTTACTTCTTTCAATTATAACCAAAATATAAGTGTTACCGGTGGCGGTATTAATGCAAAAATTGGTGCAATAATGAAATTAAATGATTTTATAAGAATAGGAGTTGCTTTTCATACCCCTACCTATTATAGTTTAGAAGAAACTTCGACACCCGAAATGTATTCTCAGGTAAATGGAAATAAATATGCCTTAACTGTTCCGAATGGTGCTCTAAATCAAAATATATTTGATTATACATTAACTACCCCTTGGAAAGGAGTTTTGAGCGGGGCAATTATTTTAAGAAAATTAGGGTTTATTACTGCCGATGTTGAATATGTAGATTACAGTACAATGAGGTATCAATATCCCGGTGGATATGATAATAGTAACGGTACTACTTTTCAGCAAGAAGCAAGTAATATGAATACTAATATTAGTAATTCTTATCAGGCTACTGTAAATTATAGGTTAGGAGCCGAAATAAAATTAGCACAATACATTATGGTTCGCGGTGGAGTAGGGTATTACGGAAATCCATATAAGGCTACTTCAGGTAGTAATTATAATGCACAAAGGCTGGATATTAGTTGTGGTTTAGGCTTTCATTTCCATCATTTCTTTACAGATTTTGGCTTTTTACAAAGTAATTTTATGCGTCAAGAGCAACCGTATTCTTCTGTAGATTATACAAATATACCTATAGGTAAAACAATTATTATTCCTACGGCAAAAATCAACTATGTTTTAAATACAGTAGCACTAACCATAGGGTTTAAGTTTTAAGTGTCTTATTTAAATAGTAAAGTATAATATTACTGTAATAGTATAAAAACCATAGTATCTTTGTAAATGCTACAAAACCGGGTTATCGCCTTTATAATTAAGTAAGGGAGGAAAGTCCGGACAGCAAAGAGCGACGCACTACCTAACAGGTAGGCTTTCCGAAGGGAAAGACAGAACAGTGCCACAGAAAATTACCGCCTCTATTTTATATTAAAGTAGGTGTAAGGGTGAAAATGTAGTGTAAAAGACTACGGTATTTATTGGTAACAATAAGTAGGGGCAAACCTTGCGTGCTGAAATGCCAAGTATTCGAGCGATTGAGGGCTGCTCGCCCGATGTTCGTGGGTTGGCAGCTTGAGATATTATGCGAATAATATCCCAGATAAATGATAACCTTTCTGCTAATGCAGAAAACAGAATCCGGCTTATAGGTTTTGTAGTTTTTTTCTAATTTTTAATTAATAATGTTGCAGTAATTGTTTTTTATATTACCTTTGTAACAGTATGAAGAACAACACTAAAAACAAGATGATAATAAGAGGCTCTTATAAATTTATACTTGCTTTAATAGCTTTTTGTACCATATCGGTAAGCTCCTTTGCCCAAGCCGGTTTCGGTACCGAAACAGACGTTGTTGATACGCCCATTTCAGACCATATACCATTAGTAATGCTTGTAGCAGCAGGTATAGGTTTTGGCATATTTATGCTTTATAAAAATAAGCAAGCAAACAAACTTAAAACAGCTATTAGTTCTTGATTTTTCGAAATCATAATATTGTGTTTATTTTAAATATACATAAAATAGTAAAAGGCAAATTGCATAATTTGCCTTTTACTATTTTAATTTAGACCATCTTAGTTTACTGTAATTTCTTGTGCAGCATGTTCTGTAAGTTCTTTTTTGGGCAATATTACTAACAAGATGCCATCGGCATATTTTGCATTTATCTTGCTGCCATCAATTTTTTCGTTTAATGTAAAGCTGCGTTTAAATGAGTTTCTGTTAAACTCGCTGCGTAACCATTTGCCATCCTGTTCTTTATTCTCTTCTTTATGGTCGTAAGAAAGCGTAAGAACATTACGGTCTAAATTAATTTTGAAATCTTCTTTTTTAAGACCGGGAGCTACTAAATGCAAATCATAGCTATTTTCAGTTTCCTGTATATTTACCGGCGCATTAAAAGAGCTTACCTCTTCATTAATTCGGCTCCAGCCATTACTAAGTAAATCTTCCATTAAGCCGCCTATTGTGCGGGGCATAACTCCTAAATTTCTCTTGTTGTACATAATTATTTGTTTTTTTGTTCAACAGCAATACTTCAAAACCTATGCCTTAACCCTCAATAAGACATTTTGACAAATAAAGAAATGAATTATATTGCCTGTTATAGTATAAAATATTGGCATTTAATGTGTTGTGCAATTACTCTAAAAACATAAATAAGCCAAAATGACGTAATTTTGTAAATTTTTGTGTCGTTTTGGCATTCGTTGCTGTATTGCCCGTTCTTGGGGATGTCCCGTTAGGGCATAAAGAAGTATAAATAAGCCCTTTCTACGAACGTATTCAAAGAGCTGCAGTTAAATTGAAAAGGTATATAGCTAAGAAATTTCATTACTTTAATTTAGCTTTGGCAAGGTGAATGACTTCTTAGAAGGAATTTCATTTTAAGTTAGAGATTCCTGCGGAACATCTCGAACAGCGTTGTTCCTACAACCTGGTTTTTAATATCGGAACCATTTCATTTTTCCAACCATAAAAATCACCTTTTATAATATGCATACGGGCTTGTTTTACTAAATCTAAGTAAAAGGCAAGATTATGAATGCTGGCTATTTGCATTCCTAATATTTCGCCTGCAATAAATAAGTGTCTTAAATAGGCTTTAGTATAATATCTGCTTGTATGGCATTCTAATTCTTCATCTATAACGCTAAAATCAGCTTCCCATTTTTTATTTTTTATATTTATTATGCCTTTATTTGTAAAAAGCATTCCATTTCTGCCATTACGAGTAGGCATAACACAATCAAACATATCTACTCCTATTGCAATATTTTCAAGAATATTCCATGGTGTACCAACGCCCATTAAATATCTGGGTTTGTTAGCCGGCAAGTACTCACAGCATAAAGCACACATTTCATACATCATTTCTTCCGGCTCCCCAACAGACAAACCACCAATAGCATTACCATCGCAATTCATAGATGCCACAAAAGATGCAGATGCCTGCCGAAGGTCTTTATATATACCACCCTGTACTATAGGAAACAGTGTTTGTTCGTAACCATATAAAGGTTCTGATGCAGCTAATTGTGATATACATCTTTGCAGCCAACGGTGGGTAAGCTCCATAGATTTTTGCGCATATATATATTCAGACGGATAAGGAGGGCATTCGTCGAAAGCCATAATAATGTCTGCACCTATGCTCCGTTCTATTTCCATTACCCTTTCCGGGCTAAACATGTGCCTGGAGCCATCTATATGCGATTGAAATATAACACCTTCTTCTTTTATTTTCCTGTTTGCTGCCAAAGAAAAAACCTGATAACCGCCACTATCTGTTAAAATAGGTCGGTTCCAGCTGTTAAATTTATGTAAGCCACCTGCTTTTTCTAATATTGCAGTTCCGGGTCGTAAGTATAAATGATAGGCATTGCCTAAAATTATTTGTGCATTTACTTCTTCTTCAAGTTGTAATTGTGTTACGGCTTTAACACTACCTACTGTGCCTACCGGCATAAAAATAGGTGTTTCAATAGTGCCGTGTGCAGTAGTTATAATTCCGGCACGTGCATCCCCGTCAGTACCTTTTATTTCGAAATTCATTATTTTTTCTTTAGGATAAATAGATATCTAATAAGCCTTCGGGCAATTCCATTTCAATAATTCTATTTTTTACGTCTATTTTTTGTATTGTTTGTTCTATTAGAGGTATTAAAACTTCTTTTTTTTCTATTTTTAATTTAGCAAGCCATTGTGTACCTGTAAACAAAATATCATCAATATTACCAATATCACCTTTTTGTACATCAATAATAGTAAAACCTACCCATAATAAAGGCGATTGTTTCGAAAACATGCTAATCGTCTCTTCTTCTACATATACACTTTTTGTAACAAGTTTTTTAGATTCTTGTACTGTTATCACATCATCAACTGTAATAATGTATTCACCCGGTTTACCTTTTTTACAAGTTGAAACGAAATAAGGTATATGACTACCTTTGTTAATTTCCAAAAAGAGTTTATCCCCTTTTTTCAGCCAGTTAGAATTTTCTAATACATGTGTTAATATCAATGCACCCTGCAAGCCATGTGTAGCTACTATTTTACCAATTCTTATCATTAGGGGGTAAAA
The DNA here is from genome assembly GCA_903916555.1 of uncultured Bacteroidota bacterium. GTDB lineage: Bacteria > Bacteroidota > Bacteroidia > Chitinophagales > Chitinophagaceae > CAIYTT01. Next base: position 8,057 of record CAIWXG010000030.1, on the reverse strand, counting down.
TTACCGATTGTATTACAAATAGAAGAGATAATATTTAATCACATTGATAAAATGACATGAAAAAATATATGCTACTTATTGTTTTTGATAAGTACCTGAACAATTTTCAGATTTTGCAAGCTTGCCAGTATCCGAAGTTGTATAGCTAAAACCAAATGAAGTATTTGTGTTTAAGAATAGACTACCACTAAGAAAAACAGGGCCTATGGGTTGTGTTGCAATTGTAATTGTTTTACCGTCTGCACTTAAATTGCCACTTACTTGCCCGGCATAGCCATGTGGGTTTGTTATAATGTATTTTCCGGTTGTTTGCGTAGATGCATCTACACCTACAGACATTGCAAAATTACCCGATGAATCACAAACATCTCGTCCATTCCAATTACCAATAAAAACACTTGTTTGGCAACTGTTACCTGTCCAGCCAGTAGGGCAACTACATGCCCCGCCCGAACAAGTGCCTTTATTAAGACAGGTTACAGTTTTGCATGCATCCTTGCTACATGAAACTGATATAACACCTGAAAAAATAACTAAAACGGCACAGACAGTTACGAAAATAAAACTTAATGATTTCATAAAATATTATTTATAATCTTATGCATATTTATTATTTTAAATATAACAGAAGTATTAATTAAGGCAAAATTAATAACACAATCGGTTATACACTAAATAATATTGTTAAAAATATTTTTTCTTCCATAAAATTTAAGATAAATGATAATATATTAATATGATATTTAATAAATATTCAAAAATACAATATTTATTTTTATTGATTTTATATTATGACTTCTTTATAAACTGAATTACTTTTGCACAATTGTAAACTATTCTATTATCTTCTCAAAAAAAATAATTAAATCATGAATTTGCACGAATATCAGGCTAAGTCACTGCTTATGCGATACAATGTTCCGACACAGGAAGGTATTGCAGTTGATAAAATTGAAGATGCAGTAAATGCTTATAAGAAAATTGCTGTTGATACCGGTTCTAAATTTGCAGTTTTAAAAGCTCAAATTCATGCCGGTGGTCGTGGTAAAGGTAGAATTAATGAAGTACCCGACCAAAGTGGTGTTGTTGTAGTTAAAAGTGCAGAAGATGTAGAGCGTGTTGCCAAGAACATTTTAGGTAATACGTTAGTTACTATACAAACAGGTGCGGCAGGTAAAAAAGTGAATAAAATACTTATTGCTCAAGATATGTATTATGATGGACCAAGCGATAGAAAAGAATTTTATCTTTCTATATTACTTGACCGTGCTAAGAAGCAAAATGTAATAATGTACAGTACCGAAGGTGGTATGGATATTGAAGAAGTAGCACACCATACACCCGAAAAAATATTTAAAGAATGGGTACAGCCAGGCTTTCCTTTACAAGCATTCCAAGCTCGTAAAATAGCTTTTAATTTAGGTTTAAGCGGTACAGCATTCAAAAATATGGTTAAATTTGTTACTAATCTTTATGATGCTTATGTGGGTTTAGATTGCTCTATGCTCGAAATAAATCCTTTATTTAAGTCTGCTGATGATAAAATTCTTGCTGTTGATTGCAAAATGAATTTGGATGACAATGCATTAATGCGTCATCCTGATTTAGCAGATATGCGTGATAAAAGCGAAGAAGACCCAACTGAAGTAGAAGCAGGTGAGTTTAATTTAAACTATGTAAAATTGGATGGTAATGTTGGTTGCATGGTAAATGGTGCCGGTTTAGCCATGGCAACTATGGATATGATAAAACTTGCAGGTGGTGAGCCGGCAAATTTCCTTGACGTAGGTGGTTCTGCTAATGCACAAACTGTAGAGGCTGGTTTCCGTATTATTCTTAAAGACCCACATGTAAAAGCTATTCTTATCAATATCTTCGGTGGTATTGTTCGTTGCGACCGTGTTGCATCGGGTGTTATTGAAGCTTATAATAAGCTTGGCGATATTAAAATACCAATTATTGTTCGTTTACAAGGTACAAATGCTGAAGCTGCAAAAGAACTTATTGTAAATTCAGGTTTAAAAGTACAATCTGCAATATTATTAAGCGAAGCTGCTGCTTTAGTTCAAAAAGCAGTAAGTGCGAACTAAATAAGCAATTTAATTATAAATTATTAAAGCTACCATATTGGTAGCTTTAATAATTTATAAAATACTCATAAAGAAAATACATAAAATAAAATTATTAATTTTATATAAAAAATCTATTTAAAATACAAAACTATATCTATTATTTCTATTTTAAAATAAGAAATGACAATGAATTGATTGTTTGTATTCTAATTTTAAAGCATGACCTTTGTACCAATAAAAATAAATCAAAATTATGGCATCAAATTTCATTAGTGTGGGTTCAAGATTTCCTGAATTCAACAAAAAATCTGTAGTATCAATAGAAAAAGGTAAAGAATTTAAAGACATTAGTAACAAAGAAATGGAAGGCAAATGGACAGTAATGTTTTGGTGGCCAAAAGATTTCACTTTTATTTGTCCTACTGAAATAGCAGAATTCAATAAAAACTATTCCAATTTTACAGACCGTGAAACCGTGCTTTTCGGAGCATCAACAGACAGCGAATTTGTACACCATGCTTGGCGTATGCATCATGCTGACTTGCATGATTTGAAATTCCCAATGATAGCAGATACATCTAAAAGCTTGGCTGAAGAATTAGGAATTTTAGCAGGTGATGAAAAAGTTGCATATCGTGCCACTTATATCGTTGACCCGGAGGGAATTGTAAGATGGGTATGTATTAACGACCTTAGTGTAGGCAGAAATGTTGCTGAAGTATTACGTGTTTTAGACGCTTTACAAACAGATGAACTGTGCCCTTGTAACTGGACAAAAGGCGAAGAAACATTAACTCCTAAAGGCTAATTTTCATTTTTATTTACCGCAAAGCATCTAAGTATTATATAAAGATTCTTTGCGGTATTTATTTAAACATAACCAATAAAATGAGTAACACAATAAATAATGAAACCGTAATAAACCTGTTACAAGATTTAGGTATCCCTACAGATTATACTAGTAATAGTCTTAACCAAATGGCTGCTGCAAATAGTCGTTATTTAAAAGAATTAAAATTAAATGTGGCAGCATCACTTAATAGTCAACATTTAAGTCGTAAAGAAGCTAATTTGTTGGCACTGTCTATTGCAGTAAATGAAAAAAATAATATTTTAATTTCTGCCTTCGAAAAACTATCTGAAAAAGAGGGTGCAACCATTGAAGAAATTGCAGAAACATACGCATGTGCCTCTTTAATGAGTGTAAATAATATATTTTACCGTTTCAGGCATTTTATGCACGATAATGAGTTCTATAATAAACAACCATTAGGGCTGCGTATGGGCTTAATGTTAAACCCAATTATGGGTAAAGGTTTGTTTGAATTGATGAGTTTGGTAATATCGGCTGTAAACGGTTGCGAAAAATGTGTAAGCTCTCACGAGCATTCGGTAAAAGAACAAGGTGCTACCGAAGCACGCATTTTTGACAGTATAAGACTTGCGGCTGTAATAAAGGGTTTATGTGTTGTTATTTAATTATTGTAAAAAAGATTTCATATTGCTTGTAGTAAATAGTAGTTTTGTAAAATAAGCAAGAAAAATGAAATCAAGTGTTTTTAATAACGGTTTACCTATAGCTATAGGTTGCGACCACGCAGGCGTTGATTATAAAGAATATTTAAAAGAAATTTTACAAAATAATAATTGGCTCGTTGCCGATTTAGGTACTTACAATACCGATAGTGTTGACTATCCCGACTTTGCACACCCTGTGGCAGATATGGTTGAAAAACATAAAGCTGCTTTTGGCATTTTAATTTGCGGCAGTGGCAATGGGGTATGTGTTACAGCTAATAAACACCAAAATATTAGAGCTGCCCTCTGCTGGACAGAAGAAATTGCTGCTCTTGCCCGTAAACATAATAATGCAAATGTTATTTGCATACCTGCACGTTTTGTATCTATGCAATTAGCAGATAAAATGGTAGAACTTTTTCTTAGTGTTGAATTTGAAGGTGGTCGCCACGAACGTAGAGTTGAGAAGATTGCATTGTAATATACTTAATTCAAATTCAAGACATAACGGCAGTATTTAATGATAGCAATTTCTATATATTTGTTGTTTTTTTACGGCACAATATTTGTTTATGTACATTAAGGTTAAATACTTTATTTAGCTATTTGAGTATATAGATAAATTTTAATTAGTATGGAAATTATAAAAAAAGTAATGCTTGCCTTTGTAACAATTTTTGTTACAACAATAGAAACAAAAGCACAAAAAGATTTTTGTTTAAATCCGGTAATAAGTTTCCAGGGTGGTGAGCGATTAAGTTTTAGGGTTTACTATAATATGGGTGCTTTGTGGATAAATGCAGGAAATGTAGTTTTCTCTATCAATAATGAAATTATAGATAACCATAAAGTGTTTCATGTAATTGGTAGTGGTAAAACCGCAAAATCTTACGATTTGTTTTTTAAAGTTGACGATAGATACCAAACCTACATAGATGAAGAAACAATGCTGCCCTATAAATTTATTAGGAAAGTAAATGAAGGTGGTTTTAAAATAGATAATACAGTTGTTTTTGACCAAAAGAAGAAAAAAGCAGTTTCAGATACTAGTGTTTTTACGATACCTAAAAACACACAAGATGTGCTTTCGGCTATTTATTTTGCAAGAAATATAGATTATAGTAAGTATAAGCCCGGGGATAAAATTCCATTTAATATGTTTTTAGATAATAAAGTGTATCCGCTTTATGTAAAATATATTGGTAAAGAAAAAGTAAAAACCAGAATGGGTGAGTATAATGCAATAAAATTAGTGCCATTGCTTATTGATGGTACTATTTTTAAAGGTGGTGAGAAAATGGTAATATGGATAACAGACGATAATAATCATGTACCATTAAGGGTTTCAAGCCCTATTTTAGTAGGTTCTATAAAAGTAGATTTACTTAATTACGAAAATTTAAAGCATCCATTCTCAAGCATAATAGCCAAAACAACAGAGAAAGAAGCCGATACAGAATATTGATATTTAAAATAATCGCTTATTCTTTTTTATTGATGCTATATAATCAACCATATCTTTTGATGGTTTTAACCAATATAACATTAATAAATAAACTACAATAATTACAGTACTCCTTATTATTGCATCAATAAATGAATGTATATATACATGCCTTACAGGACTAGGGAAATAAGGAAAACAAATTAATAATGAAGGTATCCCTGCTATAAAAACTTTAAAAGTATTAAGAGAGATAGGTTGCATATTTAATTTCTTTTTTACATAGTAGAACTTGGCTATATTGAAAATGATAATTGTAATTGTTGTACTCCATGCTGCTCCTGTTATTCCGAATTGGGGAATCAATGTTTTTAGTAAAAAAAATAATACAACAATCAATATAAAGGAAAGGTAAAAATTAAATTTATAGAATTTAGCAATAGATAATACTTGGTCGTTCATACCTGTTGCAAGGTTTATTAAATTGCCTATTAATAATATATAAAATACAGGTATGATGCCTGAATAATCGTTGTTTATAACAGCAACTGCATTAGATAAATTACAACATAATAATACAGCCACACCAACAGTTGGTATTAAAATATTAATAGATGAACGCATAAAAATATCGTTTGCCTTATCGTGATTGTCTTCTGCAAATGCTTGTGCTAATACTGTATAACTTGCCGGAATAAATGCTTTTGCCGGCAATTGTAGAATAACAATTACGAATATAGCAATACGATAAACGGCAGTTGAATTTAAACCGGATTTGTCGTAGATTGGAAGTAAAAGTATATCTAAATAGCCCATAAGTGTTAGGGATATACTTAATAAAAAGTGATACCAAGAAAAATGTATCAAATCCTTATATTCTTCTTTTGAAAAATGATTAAATTGAATATTAAAACCAAAGCCTTCTGATTTTATAGATAGGATAGTAAATAATATAACAGGCAATAAATACATAAATACCATGCTTATTACATAAGTGCTAAAATTAATATACCCAAAGGCAAGAAGCATTAGAATAAAAATATTCAATATCCTTAATACAACTTCCCTCATAAAAGAGGCAACCGCAACTTTTAATTGAGAACCTAAATATTGTTCTAATATAACCTGATATATAAATAATAAAATACATATTGGTAGTAATAGGTAATATTGTTTCATTAATGATAAGTCGTTTGCATTATAATAACTAAGAATCCAATTGGGAATAAGGTAATAAATGCAAGTAAAAAGAATCATTAAGATTAAAGGTATTGATAGACAAAAGAAAAGTAAAAGTTTTCTTCTTGGGTCGTTTACAGGATACTTATGTATATAAACAACCATTGTACTATTTAAGCCCAGTAATAGAAACTGGGAAATGGTCATTGCTTTAAAAATTAAATCTTGTGTAAAACCATATTCACGTTTTATGGGAATATACTTTGTAGATAACCAAATTATAAGTGCACCCAGCAATGCACCCATAACTACTATTATAGAATTTTTAGCAGATTGCCTAATGACAATACCCATACAGGCAAAGATAGCATTAAAAGATTGTAGAAATAAAATTGAACATTATTGGTAGGAAAAACGCTTTGGAAAATTTTGTTATTAAATTTTAGTGTAAATTTGCAATTCTTAAATTTCATATTATGCAACTATTATTAGAGGTAAAATATAGTAAAGCAGAAGTAATTATTCAGGTTGCTAAATAAAAAACCAATTTTCTTTTTTCAAAATCCCTAAGGGATGATATTATTATTGTAAAATACGATATAAAATGATACCCAACCCTGAAAAGGTGATATTATTTGCGCATACAAGATAATATCACCCTTTCAAGATTAAAAAAAATGAGGTCAAAATAGTTATAGTTTAATAGCATATTATTAAATATGCTATTAAACTATATGCTAATTAATTCTTTATAACTTTTTTATAAACAATATTGCCATCAATCTCTATCTTAATAATATACATTCCTGAAGAAAGATTATTTAAATTAAAACTTGCCCTATCGCTGTGTATGTTTTGTTGTTCAATTAGTTGCCCTATTTCATTTAATAATTGAATGTAACCTATACCATTTGTAATTGGTAAACGTATTGCAATCGTATTTGTTGTAGGGTTAGGATAAACATAGATTCCATCTATAAGCTGCACATTGTTTAATCCGGTTGTTGCTGTTAATATTGCAGTTGTGGTAGTGTCGCTGCATACCCAAGTATTAGAAATAAGGCATCTGAAATTACTGCTATTCATAGCAGAAGTAACCCCTGTAATATGTAATGTGTCGGTATTAACGCCTGAGAATGGGCCTACATTGCTTAAATTAATAAAACCTGTACCTGTATTTTCTTGCCATTGGTAAGTAGCTGATGCTATTGTTGTATTTACGGCAAAATAGGTATTTGTACCTACATGTGCAGAACGGGAAACCGGTTGTGAAGTGATACTACCGCAAGTATCTCCAAAATGTACTATTTCAGAGTCTGTAAGAACTCTGTTATACAGACATATATCATCAATGTCGCCATGAAAAAAATATGGATAGCCCAATGCAGAATCTATTTTACACATACCAATTGATGCCCCTTGCGTGCTTGTACCCATGGGCGTACCCGGTGTTGTAATGGTTACCGTATGTATCAAACTGCCATTTATATATAATTTAAATACGGTATCGTTAAACGTAGTTATTATTTTATACCATACATTTTTTGCTACATAAGGTGTGTAGGCATAGCCAGCAGGAGTTGCCGGTCCTAATGCAGCACCTGTTGCACCTGCACCGGGTACAAATACTTCTGCATTGGTATCTGCAACGGTAGATGAACAGCTTGTACCTAATTCTATATCAGAAAAAAACAAGCTATACGTTCCTGTACCCGATGGGTTGCTTGTACCCCTAATAAAAACCATACTGTTATGGCATGTACCGGCATAAAAACCGGCTATTTTAATATTTGCAGTTATAGAATAATTATGCAAATTCATATCAGGCATATAAGGTATATTAC
>CAIWXG010000029.1 GCA_903916555.1 uncultured Bacteroidota bacterium | reverse complement strand
CAACACCGTTGGTTGCGGTACACTAAATACCGCTAAAGCCCCGACAGCCAAGGCAGACCTTTACCCCAACCCTGCCACCGATGAACTGATAATAAAAACAGACCCTACCGCATTTAGAACCTTTACAATAAGCAATATTATGGGGCAAGAACAACTGCACCAAAGCCTAACAACAGCAACTACCAAAGTAAACATAAGCAACTTAGCTACTGGGATATACTATGTTACTTTCAAGGGCGAAGGTGGTGAACTTGTAAAGAAATTAGTGAAGATAAAGTAGTTTTTGTAGAAGTGCCACACCTTTGATGTGTTGCATATCTAGCATCTAAGAGAAACGATTGTTGTTGGGCTTTGAAAATTACGAAAAATGCCCAAAAAAGGTCGTCATTCCGCCCTTCGTGGAATCTCCTGAGAACTTGCAAGCTGTCGTATAATAAAAAAGCCTATCACAAAACCTGAGGAGATTCCGCTGCATTGCGGAATGACGCTCGCTAGTGAGCTTTCTACATTTATTTTACAGTCTGTTCTGAGCGGGATTGCTTAGGGCAGAGTTATTGACTTCTATATCTAAAAGATAAATAGTATATACCAACCTTAATCGTTTCCAAATTTCCAATCAAGATTAATTATTTTAGTTATCTTTAGCCCATATTCCCATATTTATGGTAAGTATTCACAATATAGTAAAACAATATGCAGGTTATCGCGCTCTTGATGACGTAAGTATTGAAATTGAAAAAGGCAAAATTTTTGGTCTTTTGGGGCCTAATGGTGCCGGTAAAACATCATTGATTCGGATTATCAATCAGATAACAGCACCTGATTCAGGCGAAATATTGATAGACGGGGCTAAACTGAATCAAAGCCATATAGAAAAAATAGGCTACTTGCCAGAAGAACGCGGGCTTTACAAAAAAATGGAAATAGGTGAACAGATTCTGTATCTTGCCCGCTTAAAGGGATTAAGTAGAGATGAAGCCCGCCGCCGTGCCAAATACTGGTTTCAAAAGTTAGAAATAGAATCTTGGTGGAATAAAAAAATTGAAGAATTGTCTAAAGGAATGCAGCAGAAAGCTCAATTTGTTGCTACCGTAATACACGAACCTACTATTCTTATTTTAGATGAACCGTTTTCTGGCTTCGACCCTGTGAATGCTGAAATAATAAAAAATGAAATATTAGAGCTTAATCAAAAAGGTGCAACCATCATTTTTTCTACACATAGAATGGAATCGGTAGAAGAACTTTGTGATTCAATTGCATTATTAAATTTAGGACATAAAATACTTAACGGTAAAGTAAAAGCTATAAAAAGCACTTACAGAAACAATACGTATTTATTAGAATATGAAGGTAATGAATTAAATTTTGATTCTAATGCACCTTTTACAGTATTGGCACAAAATACTATTGATGATTACCAGCAAATAAAGTTGAAAATAAATGATAATAGTACTGTAAATGATGTTTTACATTTTATGTTGCCATTGGTACTCCTAAATAAACTGGAAGAAATAATACCTACCATGAACGACATTTTTATAAAAGCAGTAAGTAAATAAATTTATATTATGAATAAGATTTTATTAATAATACAAAGGGAATATTTATCGAGGGTAAAGAAGAAATCTTTTTTAGTGATTACTTTTTTAGTGCCTGTATTATTTATTGCCATGTACTCGGCTATTATTTATTTAGCTGTAAACCCTGATGTGCTTGGTGATAAGAAAAAAATACAAGTAATAGATGAAAGTGGCTGGTTTGCCAATCAGTTAAAGAGTTCTGCCACCATGCAATTTACTTATGATACAGCAAAATATGCGACAGTAAAATCTAATTTCCTGAAATCAGATTATGATTACTTGCTTTATATTCCTGCATCACTTACCGGTATTCAGCTATATGGAGAAAAAAAGCCAAGTACAAATATTACACAAAAAATAGAAGAAACATTAAGCAATGTAGCACAAAGCCACCGTTTAGCCGATGCGCACATTGATTCTACAATTTTGGCAAATGCACAGAAATCTATAAGTATTGAGGCAATGCAGCTTACCCAAAAAGGAGATAAAAATGCACATGTAGGTGCCGCTTTTGGTGTAGGTATGATTTGTGCTTTTCTCATTTATATGGCACTATTATTATATGGTGTACAGGTAATGAGGGGTGTATTAGAAGAAAAGGTTAGCCGTATTGTAGAAGTTATTATATCTTCTGTAAAACCGATGCAGCTCATGATGGGTAAAATTATTGGTGTTGGTTTGGTAGGCTTAACTCAGTTTGTTTTATGGATAGTGCTAAGCATTAGTTTAACAACACTTGCAGGAACTTATTTTATAAAAAACAACAGTAAAACACTCACTGAAAAAACAACAGAAATAAGTAAAGCTACTCCGGGAAATGCTGCTACAACAGCGGCAATAGCACAGAATAATAAAACAGAAAATAAAATAATGGACGAAATCAAAAGCATACCTGTAGTATATACAGTTACTTGCTTTTTGTTTTATTTTTTATTCGGCTTTTTATTGTATAGTGCTGTTTTTGCTGCCGTAGGTTCTGCTGTTGATAGTGAAACAGAAACCCAGCAATTTATGATGCCTATTACACTCCCACTCATTTTTACCATTACACTGTCGCAAACAGTAATTGTAAATAATCCCGATAGCTCCTTATCGTTCTGGCTTTCTATGATACCATTTACATCGCCAATAGCCATGATGATAAGAATACAATATGGTGTGCCCGATTGGCAATTAGCACTATCTATGTTGTTGCTGGTGTTAGGTTTTGTATTTACGTGTTGGGCAGCAGCACGTATTTACAGAGTTGGTATTCTTATGTATGGCAAAAAAGCTAGTTATAAAGAATTGGCAAAGTGGTTTATGTATAAAGAATAAAATTGTAACATTATAGGATACTTTCGCAAGCCTAATTATTATAAATAAAAGAAGTTTATAGATTTATATATTATTAAATATGTGCGGAATAGCTTGTTATTACGGTAAAAGAGAATCTGAAGGAAGGGAATATATTTTAAATGCTAGAAGCCTACTTAAACATAGAGGACCGGATGACTCAGGAATTTATGAAAATAAAGAGGTTAAATTACTTCAATCAAGACTCTCAATACTAGAATTATCACCGCTTGGTCATCAACCGATGTTGTCTGCTTGTGGTAGATATGTAATTGTTTTTAATGGCGAAATATATAATCATAAAGATTTAAGAACGCAATTTTTACCAAATCATTCCTTTCGTGGGCATTCTGATACAGAGACATTAATAGAATTATTTTGCCTACAAAAAGAAAAAATGTTGCAACATTTAGTAGGGATGTGGGCAATGATAATTTGGGATACTGAATCTGAAAAAATATTTATAAGTAGAGACCGGTTTGGACAAAAACCACTTTATACCCGCTTTACAACTAATAATGAATGGTTGTTTGCTAGCGAAATAAAACCCTTACTTACAAAAAACGAACATCCGGATTATGATGCAACAGCTTTAACCGAATATATTGCATTGGGTAATTACGGGCATTTAGGAACACATACGTTCTTTAAACAGATAAGCCAGTTTCCTCCGGCTCATTTTGCCTGGCTATTAGCTACTGATACAGAGATAAAATATATACCTTATTGGGTATTGCCGGATATAAATAATAAAGATAAAAAGCCATTTGATAAAACTGCCGAAAATACCCTAAAGGATTTGGTAGTAGATGCAGTTTTGTCGCAAACGCTTGCCGATGTACCTATTGGCATAACCTTATCGGGGGGTATTGATTCTTCTATTATAACAGGCGTATTAGCAAAATATTACAATAAAGATATTCATATTTTTACGGCACAATCCCCTAATAGCAAATATGATGAAACAAATTATGTAAATGCAGTACTCAATAAATGGAATAGTCCGAACTTTATTATTCATAAAAAAGATTTAAATACACTTTCAGTAAAAGATGATTTAGAAAAATATATTAAAATTCAGGAAGAACCATTTGGAGACCCATCTATTATAGCACATGGTTTTTTAATGAAAATGGCTGCTGATGCTGGTATAAAAGTTGTTTTAAACGGACAAGGCGCAGACGAGTTGTTCTTTGGTTATAACAATATGAGCCAAGCAATTTTGGTGCAACAGCTAAAGTCTTTTCAGTTTTCAGTTTTCAGCAATAATTTAAAAGCTATGAAATTAGGGAAGAATTTCCTTTTTAGAGCAGTTTTACAAGCTTTATTGCCGGATAAGGAGCATGCAATGAGACAGCAGTCTCGTGCTAAAAGAAGAAGCCATATTGATAATAAAATAGTAGCCGATGTTGATGATAGTTATATAAAAATGTATAGCTACAAGAAAATATATAATGTTTGGGCAGAATCGGTGCAGGGTGTTCATATACCACATTTAGTGCATTACGACGACAGGAACGGGATGGCAAACAGTTTAGAAGGTCGCAGCCCTTTTTTAGACCATAGAATAACGGAGTATGTTGCCACATTGCAACATACCGAGTTTTTAAAAAATGGAAGAAGAAAATATATATTAAGAGAATCTTGTAAAGAGTTTTTGCCGGAAGAAGTATTAAACAGAACCGATAAGATTGGCTTTTTTACCCCCCTTGCAGATTCTTTATTACGAGATAAAGAATGGGTACTGCCTTATTTAAAAGAAATTCATTTTATAAAACCTGAATTTTTAGAACAGTTAAGTGCTTATTTACTTTCTAATAAAATAGACACGCCCAATGCATTACACCTATGGAGACAGTTATCAGTATTATTATGGATGAAAGAATTTAATATTAATATTTAATTAGTAACGGAAAAACAATCGTTCTATAAAGAGTACTTTTGTTGCCCAATTATTAAGGACATTAATTTAATAATATTATGTATTTCTGTATAGTATATTAGGGTTTTAATTGCTTATGAATCAAAAGAGTTATAATAATCATACTGTTATTATTTTATACATTTGCAAAATATGAGTTTTACAAGTTTAGTAGCTTTAAAAAACAAACTCAATAACAAACATTTCTTGGCTTTAGCCGGTAATATTGTTATGTCGGGCATTGGTATCCTCACTTTTGGCTTAATACTTAGAAATTTATCTATTGCAGATGCCGGTATTTGGATGATGTTTTTAACTGCTACCGGACTGGCAGAAATGCTAAGAAGCGGGTTATTACAAACAACAACAATTAAATTTTATACAGGGGCAGATGCCACAAAAGCCAATAATATTTTGGGGTCGGTATGGTATTTGGCTCTTATAATTACCGCCTTATTCTTATTACTTAATCTATTTGTATTCGTTATAGTACATTTTTTAAATGCAGGGCATGAGGTCGTTACCAATCAATGGACAATAATTATTAATTGGTTTGGTATTACCTTACTTAGCTCCCTACCTTATTCACTTGCATTCTGGATATTGATAGCCGACGAGCGATATGATAAGATTTTGTGGATAAGATTACTCAACTCCGGTTCTATGATTATCTATATGATAGTACTTATAGTATTAAAAAAAATGACTATAGAATCTTTAATGTGGTGTAATTTTCTCACAAATTGCTTGGCAGCTGTTTTTACAATAATTACAGGTACAAGTAGGCTAAAAACATTTTTATATAGAACAAAAGAATGTGCATTAGAGTTATATCACTATGGTAAGTTTGGTATGGGCACTACAGTAGTGTCTAATCTATTTAGTAATGCCGATAAAATTATTATTATGTCTATGTTGGGTCCGGCTGGGCCCGTAGCTTTGGCTACCTATGGTGTGCCGCTAAAACTTATGGAATTAGTAGAGATGCCATTAAGAAGCTTTGTAGGCACCGGTATGACAGGCATGGCATACTCACTTAATAAAAATAAACCGGAAGATGCTACTTATACATTTAAAAAGTTTATTGGTATGCTTACTTTTTTATTTTTTCCTTTGTTTATTTTTGCATTCTTTTTTGCAGATATTGCCGTAGATTTATTAGGTGGCGGTAAATATTCAGGTACAGAGGCAGCTAATATATTTAGGTTTTTTATGCTGCTTTCTTTGTTTTATCCTTTCGACCGCTTTTGTGGTGTAACTCTTGATTTAATTAATAAACCCAACATTAATTTCTATAAAGTTGTAGGCACTTTAATGATTACTGTTATAGGCGATATATTAGGTCTATTAATATTTAAAAGTATATATGGTGTAGCACTTTGCTCTGCTTTTTCCTTAGCATTCGGTATTGCTTTTGGAAATTACCATTTACGAAAGCACTTGAAATATAAATTCAAAGAAATTATAAGCATCGGTTTTTTAGAAATTAAAAACCTAATTAATAAAGCATTGAAACGATAAAGAATATTTTATGCAATACAAAAGAAATTTGTATCAGCCTGATTTGTAAATAACTCTAATTCTGTGCCATTAAATACTTTTATTATATATCCAAATCCTCTTAAATAATTTAAGCATACATCTCTCATTTCATTTGTCCAAAGCTCAACATAAATAATAGGTTTGTGTTTTTTTAATAATTCACTACCCCCCCTGAATACGTAGTATTCAAAATTTTCTACATCAATTTTTATTGCAACAATCTTTTCAATATTTTTTAGTTCATCAATATCATCTAATTTTTTTATAGGTACTGTAAAGTATTCACCTTTATTCCAATCGCTGTTATCATTTTCTTTTACAACGTGGCTTAAACCTTGCATTTTTACATTATTAATAATAGGCAAAACCATTTTTAATTCACCATTTTCTTCTCCTAGCCCAATATTGAATGCTTTAATATTGCTAAGTTTGAAATGTTTTTGAACTCTATTGATAACTTTAAAATTATTAGGCATAGGTTCAAAAGCATATATTACTGCTTTGTCCATTTTCATAGCTAAAGCAGTAGTCATAACACCAATATTTGCTCCAATATCTAAAATAACTCCATTATTGGGCACTAAATTTAAAAAATAGAAAAACTCTTTTTCATGCTGATTTGATTTTAAACGCTTTACTGTAAAGATTGCAAATGCATATAAGTAATTTTCATATCCGAGAATTTTTTGCAATAGTAGTTTAATTTTAGATTTAAACATTTTAGTAAATTTGTTTTTATGATTCGTTTAATTAATGACAAATGTATAGTAATCAAAAAAGATTTTCATTAGAATAATTAAATATATTTATATGTTATTTGTAATTATTGTGTAGCAGTTTATGCGTGTTGTGTATTGCAAATATTGTGCTTGAAAATGCCTGTTCTACAGTGTGAGGGCATCCGGAAGCAAAAATAAGCATATTCCTGTGAACGTATTTGCAATTTCAATTAAACTTCAGTTCTTCTAATACGTTCGTAGAACGGGTTTATTATTAGACTGGCGATGCCCACTTTAAAGAACAACGCACACAACGGTGAGAAAAACATGAAAGATAGCTTTTTTAACACGTAATTTGCTGTAATCAACACCTAACATACTTATGCTTTTTTTAAGGTGCTTGTTTTTTTAACTATCTCTCTAATTATAGTATCTAAGTCGTTGGTGGCTTGTTTTATCCGGTCTATTATTTCGTAATTGTATTCGTATTCGTTTGGGTTGTAATTAAATAATTCTGAAAGCCCCAAAATACTTGCTACCGGGCCTCTTACCTTATGAGATTGTATCCAAGCTATTTCGGTAAGTTTATTGTTTTGTTCTTGTATTTTCATGTATTGGCGTCTTTGTTCCGATATATCTCTGGCTATACAGTTTACACCAATAATAGTACCGAAGTGGTCTATAATAGGGTTACTGCTTATTTCTTTACATAATATATCGCCTTCAAATATTTCTTCTACAATTTCTGTAAACGAGTCGCCTTTCAACGCCCGTTCGTAATCTTTTTTTCGCGTATTTATAAACGATTCCGAACCCCATTCGCCCAAAACATAATCACCGGGTTTGGGTATTATATTGGCAATGTCGTATATAAAATCTTGGTAAGGTCTGTTACAGAAAATAATTTCCAAATCAGTATTTACAGACCAAATGAGGTCTCTGGTATTGTTAATTGTTGCTAATAAATTTTGTTCGCTTTTTCTAATTCTTTCTTGTAGTGTTCTTTCTTTAGTAATATCTACTGTTACCCCGTTTAAAGTATCGGGTTTATTATCTTTTCCTTTTTTAAAAGTAACATGTGCTTGCAAAATTTTAATAGTACCGTCTTTATGGCAATAGCGGTATTCAACTTTAGTGGGGCCAATACTTTTTGCTGCATTCATAGAATCAATAAAAATCTGTAAGTCATCCTGATGTATAGAGTTCAAAAAGTATTTACTATTATTCATAACCTCATCGGGATGGTAACCAAACATTTTATAGTAGGCATTATTTGCATAAGTTAAATCGAAAGTATCGGCAGTTCTTGACCAAATAACATCACTTATAGAAAATAATATATTATCTAATTGTTCTTTTTGGTCTTTAATTAAATCGCTCAGTTCCTGATTTTGTTTTTCTGCCAATAAAATATCATTTACATCAATAATAAATGATATACGGGCTTCTTTGTTCTTAAAATAAGTAGTTTGTGTGTATATATGTACATGAAAGGTTTCACCGTTCTTTTTAGTATGTTTCCAGTAACCTGCATCATACTGATTATTTGCAATACTATAAAATGAACGTTTAGCTTCTTCATTATCTTCATAAGGTCTTAATGCAGTAACGCTCATATTTAAAAACTCATCTCTGGTGTATTGGTATTTATCTATTGCTGCATTATTTACTTCTAAAAATTTTAATGTATTCATATCTACAATACACACAGGAACCGGCCCCATATAAAAATGTTTTTTATATTCGGCATATTCCAGTAATTTATTTTCGTAAATTTTATTTTCGCCAATTGCAGAAATGATAGCTTGTTGTAGAATTTCTTTACTAAGTTCGTTCTCGCATATAAAATCGCTTGCACCGGCTTTTATTGCTTTTACTGCGTTTGTAACCTTGTTATCTGCCGAAAGTACAATTATAGGAATACTGATATGTTTTTCGTGTAAATGTTCTAATGTATCAAATGAATCGGAATCATTATTTGTACAGAAAATGAAAAGTAATGCATTACTTAAATCATTTTGTAATAATTCGATTCTGTTTAAATATTTAGGAATCTGATTCTGTGGAAAAATTAGTTCTGAAAAATAGTTAGAAAAAAGAGGAAATGCTTTGTCTAACGTTTCAATGATATATATAAATTTTCCCATTATGCCGATTTGTAAAATTTGAATTGCCAAACTATTTATTAAATAAATACTACATTTAATTATTCTTGTTTATACATTTTTAATTTAAATAAACGCTAAAATAAAATTACATTGTTGATAAAAATATATAATTAATAACTAGTAAAAAAAGTTTAAGCAAGTGTAAAAGATGTCTTTGGCTTCGATCATGTGAGTATTTTCT
>CAIWXG010000028.1 GCA_903916555.1 uncultured Bacteroidota bacterium | reverse complement strand
TAGTGACATCAATATCAACCCTTGTACATATCTACTCTACAGAATATATGGTACAAGATCCACATTTAGCCCGTTTTATGTCTTACCTTTCATTTTTCACTTTTTTTATGTTAATCTTAGTAACTGCCGATAATTTTTTACAAATGTTTGTCGGGTGAGAAGGTGTTGGGTTATGTTCTTATTTACTTATTAATTTTTGATTTGGCCGTATTCAAGCTAATAAATCAGCTCTAAAAGCGATGATTATAAATCGTATCGGAGATTTTGGTCTTGCTTTAGCAATATTTGCCATATATTTTAAATACCATTCTTTAGATTACCCTATTGTATTTGGATTAGTATCCCAATACGCTAACGATACAATCTCCTTTTTTAATGTTTCTTTTAATGTATTGGATTTAATTGGTCTTTGTCTTTTTATAGGTGCTGTAGGTAAGTCTGCACAAGTAGGATTACATACTTGATTACCTGATGCTATGGAGGGGCCTACACCTGTATCTGCTCTTATCCATGCTGCAACGATGGTAACGGCTGGAGTGTTCTTAATATGTCGCTGTTCTTCAATATTACAATATGCACCTAACATCTCGATCTTAATTACAATTATGGGAGGGCTAACCGCATTCTTAGCCGCTACTACGGGATTATTACAAAATGATTTAAAACGTGTGATTGCGTACTCTACTTGTAGTCAATTAGGGTATATGGTATTTGCAGCTGGTTTATCTAGCTATTCTGTTACTATTTTTCATCTATCTAACCATGCTTTTTTTAAAGCACTATTATTTTTAGGTGCAGGGTCTGTTATCCATGCGCTATCTGATGAACAAGATCTGCGTAAGATGGGAGGGTTAGTAAGAATCTTACCTTTTACATATACAGCTATGTTAGTAGGGTCCTTAGCATTAATGGGATTTCCTTTTTTAACGGGATTTTATTCAAAAGATGTTATTTTAGAAGTTGCTTACGGGCATTTTACTGTAGAGGGTCGGTTTGTACATATACTAGGTAATATTGCAGCGTTTTTTACTGCGTATTATTCAACACGTTTAATTGCATTAACATTTTTACGTCCAGTTAACGGGTCGAAGAAAGTGTATGAACATATTCATGAAGCACCGTTTAAAATGGCATTACCCTTATTTTTACTTTCTTTTGCAAGTATTTTTATAGGATATATTAGTCGGGATATGTTTATTGGGATGGGTTCTGATTTTTGGGGTAATGCGTTATTCTCTTTACCTACAATGCAACCTATGTTAGAAGCCGAATGATTAGAAGCTTCTATCAAATTAATTCCGTTAATATTTAGTTTTAGTGGAGTATTCTTTGCATTTCTCCAATATTTATATACTTTTGATTCACTTTATCTTTGAAAGATTTCTTTTATAGGTAAATATATATATACATTCTTAAATCGTAAGTGATTTTTTGACAAAGTATATAATGAATGAATAGCGCAACCACTATTACATGTAGCTTATACACAGACATATCAAAATATGGATCGGGGGCTATTAGAATTTTTAGGGCCCAATGGAATTTCTATACAAATGTATACTTTTAGTACTACAGTATCTGCCTTATCTTTAGGTTTTATATTCAGATATTTATTTGTTATGT
>CAIWXG010000027.1 GCA_903916555.1 uncultured Bacteroidota bacterium | reverse complement strand
GATGTGGGCCGAATGGAACAATATATTATTGACGATATAACGGCTAAGGCGCAGGTAGTTACGGCCACTTTGGTAGGTGCCAACCATTATACTGTTCGCGACCTGAAGTATAATACTGTGGTGATAGACGAAGCAGGACAAGCACTTGAACCTGCATGTTGGATACCAATTCTAAAAGTTAAGAAAGTAATACTGGCCGGTGACCATTGCCAGTTATCACCAACCATAAAATCAGACTTTGCCGCTAAAGGGGGCCTTAGTACAACCTTGCTGGAAAAAAGCATTAAGCTGCATCCCGAAGCGGTAACGATGCTGGAAGAGCAATACCGCATGAACGAATTGATAATGGGTTATTCTTCGCAAGTTTTTTATGACGATAAATTAGTAGCCCATGCATCGGTGGCAAAACATTTGTTATTTCCGGGAGATGTGGCACTCACATTCATAGACACGGCAGGTTGCGGTTTTGAGGAAGTTGTTGAAAACAAAAGCATATCCAACCCCGAAGAGGCTGCATTTTTATTCAAGCACCTGTTGCGGCTTATTAACGTGTTGGGTACCCATTATACAGCATTACAATTCCCGTCAATAGCCGTAATTTCTCCTTACAAAGAGCAGTTATCTGTATTAAAAGAGCAGATGCTGCATTCGCCGGAGCTGCAAAAGTATGCCCAAAGTATTTCCATAAACACCATAGACAGCTTTCAGGGGCAGGAGCGGGATATTGTCTATATCAGCATGACAAGGAGCAATACCGCCGGTATCATCGGCTTCCTGTCGGACACCAGGCGAATGAATGTGGCTATGACACGGGCACGAAAAAAGCTGATAATAATCGGTGACAGTGCAACCCTTTGCCGCCACCCGTTTTATGCCGATTTTGTTGCCTATGCTGAAAAGCATGAAGCCTATAAAAGTGCATGGGAAGAAAACCCGGATGTGTAAATACTAAATTTACCATCACACCGTTGAAAGTATAAAATGTTATGGATGTCCTCCCTCGTCCGCGTTTGCAACCTACCGTGTACCCACATCTTTTTTGTAGCTTTGCAACGCAGTTGTACTGTCAGTGCGTTTGCAACGCATGTTGTATAAATAAACGACCTAGTTATTATAATAATTTATGACAATAACACAATTAAAACTCACTAAAAGAAAGCGAAGATAAGGTAGCGTTTAAATCTGCTACTCATAACTTTTTTTATGCAGGCAGCGAATAAAACGAGCAGGAAGAAAGCTATGAATAAAATAAAATGAATAATAAAAAAGAACTCCTTGCGCAAATACTGTCTATCATTTCAGATGCAAAAGTAAGGGCTATTCGTTCGGTTGATACCGAAAGGGTGCTTATGTATTGGCAGATAGGTAAAATTATTTTGGAAGAAGAACAGGAGGGTAGGGAAAGGGCAGGGTATGGTGAATTTAGATATTAAAAACGCTCACATAGTTATATTTGTAATTTATACTACCGCATATTGATTCTGAAATATTTATATTTTTACCTTTATAAAAAGTATTTACATGTATAAATACTTTTATGCTAATCAATTCAATCTATTCTCTTTAATTTTTATTAATATATTTTTAAAAGCTTCATTGTTTTGTAGATATAGAAACTCTTGTATATTTACTACTTGTGCTATATCGCTATAGCCTAATTTAGCTGCTTCATTTAATGCTGCTATGGCATCTACAGTATTATTACTTTTTGCATAATAAATTGCTTTTAAATAGCTGCAATCCGAATTATCAGGGTCTGCTAATTTAAATACTTTTAAATACTTAATTACATTTGTTAAATCTCCTATGTTTAATGAATGATTTGAATTTAAATACGCTATTAGTCCTAAATAATTCAAAAGGCGCTGGTTGTATTGCTTATCTTCCTTTAAGGTAGCTTTTACTTGGTTACCTTTCAAATAATTTATCTTTAAAGCCCACCAATTTTCATCATTTATACTCATCTGTTTTGTTAATTCTTGCTGCTCTTTTAATTCGGTTTGTTGCCTGTATGTATTCCGTTTAACAGTCTTTTTATAATCTGTATCCTTGTCTATATTTCTATAGGCTTTTTTATAGTCTATTACATCTGTTAAACTATCTAATACTTTTATCATTCCCAATAATAAATCGTGTTCTTGTATAATATCACTATTCTTTTTTGCATCAGTAATTCGTTTAATATAATCGTTTTTTAACTTAATTATTATTGTATCCTTTTTCAATGTTTTATGTTCTTTCATTGCATTTACTTGTAGCCAAAGTAAGCCGGTTTCAAAGTCTCTGGGTGATGCCCATGCATGTTTGCCCTCATTATGAATTAATTGGTGATTAAAACCAGTTTGTTCTAACGATGCATCCAACATCTCTAAATCGGTAAGATTAAAATCTAATGCACCGCAAATACCAAAATAATTAAATTTGTATTCTATACGTTTCCCTGCTTCATCGGGGAAGCCGGCAGCACAACCTATAATACCTTCAATACCACCATTAAATAATGCAACAGAACCTGCAACCCTTGCCCCGCCAGAAAAACCGGAAGTATATATTAGATTTGAATCAATGCTTATTTTATTTTGGCAATCTTCCATCAATGTTCTCACAATTTCATCAGTATTTTGCCATTGCATTCCGTTCTTGCATATATTAGACCCTATAAATATAAAACCATATTTTTCTGCAAGCATTTTATATTTTCTTAATGGCAATGCACCATTCGCATGAGGGTCAAAAAAATAGACACATGGATATTTCTTTTTTGTAGTATAGTATGATGGGAGATACAATGCATAATTATTACTATTATTAACCCTACAGGCAATACTATCAATAACACTACCTGTATTTAATGTGGTATCATAAGTAACAGAATTGGGTTTTAGAGTTGTTTCTTTTCCGGTATTTGTTTCCGAATTACACGCATATATAAATAATATAACTATTGTAAGAAATACTATTCTTTTATATTTTAATTCTTTAAAACTCATTTTGATGTATCTGTTTATGTGCCATTTATATAATAAAAAAAGCTCCTAAGTTATATAGGAGCTTTTAAATATTTTTTTAAATAAAACTAAATTTTATTGTTTAGTAAATTTTCTTGTAACCACAACATCACCATGAGAATTATATAATCTAACAAAATAGATACCTGCAGGTATGCCTTCTAATGTAAGATTAGCACTATTACCTGTTACTTTATAGATACTCATTACTTTGCCAATAATATTGTATATTGCAATATTTTTAATGTCTGCATTTGCATCAAAAACAACATTTACATCTTCATTTGCAGGGTTAGGATATAGTTTTATGTCATCTGTATTTGTAAAAACATTATTTACAATTGCAGGGAACTTACTAATTATAAAAGTAACATTTTTAGAAGTACCGCCTAATCCCGAATTAATATTAACAGTCATATAGTGTGTACCGGCACTTACACCCGATAAATTAAGCGATAATGAATATAAGCCTACTACGCCACTAGGACCTGCATAATCGCAAGTGAACAATGTACCAGTACTTGTAGAAGCATTCCATATTGAAGTATCGCCTAAATTATTACTGCACCCACAAGCATCACAAATACCAAAAGCAGCCGATGTAAGCCAGTCAGCAGGGAAATTAGTTGCAATTACCTTCCACTTAATAGTTAAAGAGCCTGATGTTAAATTGGTAATATTATTAGTAGTAGATGCACTACCTGCCACAGTAGCATAAACTGTATCTGCCGGAACAGAAAATGTTTGTGAATTTGCTTTATAAGATGAAAATAAACCTGTTAATATAAGTAACGATAGTATAGTCTTCCTCATTTTAATAAATATTTGAACCTGCAATTTACACATAAATCGTAAGTTGGCAAAAAATATTTTTTCTTTAGCACAATAAAATAATGTTAAGTTTAAACTCGGTTATTACTATAAACAAACAGGCCGCCCGAAGACAGCCTGTTTTGTTTATAATAAGCCTAATAAACTATTATTACTTATTAATTATTTTCTTACAGAAAGATATTGTGCATCAATACCGCTATTTGTTTCCATAACAATTACATAATTGCCGGCAGCAAGATTGTTAGTATTAATAACAACATTATGAGAACCTAATCCCATTTCTGTATTGCTAACTTCTGAAACAAATTTACCGTCAATTGTAATAATTTTGATAGCAACTTTGCTTGCAACTTCTAAATTGAAATTAAGATTCGTTTCATTTTTAGAAGGATTAGGGAATAAATTGATACCTGTAATATAAGATGGAGTTGTAACACTAAGACCGGTTAATATTGGTGTAGCACAAATTGCAGATTGCATTACAGATTGTGTTGCATCTTCTTCAACCCAAGCTAATAACTCACTGTTTGTACCAGGGTTGTTCCAAAATGTATTACTATTCATGTGTGGCATTTTACCGGCAGTATCTGATAGACTTGTAGCACTATTTGAATTTACAAAAGTATAAGCAACTAATGTATCAGTATAAGGAATAGCAGTACCTGAAGTAAATGAAGTAATTGCAGTACCATTACCGTTAGGTAACATTTGTCTCATAACGTTATAATAATCAACCATACTCCACTCATTATCATAATTTTTATAATGCTTATCGCATACTGCAACATACATGTGATATGCACCAGTTTTAGTAAACAATGGAGTTACTGATGCTCTAACACTTACTTTATGGTGTACTGTATCTACATAATAGAAAGCAGCCATAGTCATAAATGAACTGTCAGCTTTTTCTGCATTAAATTCGGCAGTATAAACTGAAGAACTGAAACCATTATTGTCAACTTGTCCGTCTATAAAATGTTTCGGAATACCATTACAGTTATAATAAGTTCTGCGGTCAAGTCCATCATTGTTATAACTTGCATCATTGCTCCAATCAGGCCAGTTCATTTGATATTTAATAATATTAAGACCTGAAGTACCATTATCAAAACCTAAACCGGTACAGAAAGGGTCGAAAGAAGCAGCAAATGAAGCACATGGAGGACATGTAGATGATGTAAACTCTTCTACTAAAACACTTCTTGGAGTATTTCTGGTAGCTAAAGCAAAGTTAGACACCATAGAATCGGCTGGGTCTGAATTTGCAGCACCATTTACTTGTAAAGCAGTAACAGTTATATGATTTGCACCAGCAACAGCACCGGACATAGGAGTTGTAAATGCAGTAACTGAAGATGTTGTATATGCAGCGATACTTAACCCTGTAAAGTTTTGTGTAACCGGTGTATTGCCATCAACTTGATATTGCATATTTAAAGAAGTAATAGTAACACCATTATTTTGTACTGTAAAAGATACCGGAGTACCGTTTGTAGCAATACCGTTTACATTACTGTTATAAACAACACTTGTTACAGCAGCAGCAGTTGCAGTTAAATTTACAACACTAATATTATCTAAAGCACAACCAAGTAAATGGGCTACTGTAGAAGTTGTATAACCATTAGTATAAGCAAAAGCTATTTTACAATTTGTACCACTTAATGTTGAAAGGCAAGTATGACCCGTTGACCAAGCACCGCCCCAACCATTACCGCCTAATGAATCAATGATAGACCAAGTAGTACCACCATTTGTAGAACCTAAAATATAACATTGTTCAATTTGACCGGTTGAAGTCCATTGAGCATTATAAAAGAAATAATCATAATTTAGCCATACATTACTTACAGAATAAGAACCCATAGAAAATACAGGAGAACTTAAGGTATCATGTACATATTCACTATGTGTAGTAGTTGTAGTATCGTTATACTGGTCGATAATAGCGTATTGGGTATGTGCCGGACATCCAGTTGTCCCGGTAACCGTTCCCCAATCGACAATTGCACCAGTACCGGTTTTCCAACCCGGACAGCCTGCTGCTGTAGAACCACCCTGCATCCAACCGGCAGGTAAAGCAGGAACAGTAACACCTTCAAAATTTTGAGAGGTAATTGTTTGGGCATTACTTTGTACTGCCGTTAAACCGCAGCAAGCAATCCCAAATGTGAGTAAAAACTTTTTCATTTTGTTTGTTTTTTTGTATTGATTGTTATAAAAATAATTTTTTGAGAAACAAAGTTATGAAATAATTAATTATTGCCTAATTTTTTTCAATATTTTGTAAAAAATATTTGCCATCATCATTATTCTCTTTCTGTAACACATATTTTTTTATTATAAAACCACTTTATAAGATTTATTAATTCCTCTTTTCTTACTTTAGCATTTAGCTATTATTACTTTGTGCTATTTTTGCACTATGGCAAATATAAGGATGGGTGGTTTTAGGGTTTTACCCAATATAGTTAAAAATATTATTATTATCAATGTAATTATTGTTTTATTACAGTTTGCATTATATAATAGGTTTGGTATAAATCTTGGCGATTACTTAGGTTTACATTATTGGGCATCGCCTTTGTTTAGATGGTGGCAACCTTTAACGCATCTTTTTGTACATGGAGACCCGTTACCGGCACATTTTCAGGAAACAATATTACACATTGCGTCCAATATGTTTGCTTTATGGATGTTTGGCAGAGTACTTGAAGACATGTGGGGTTCGCAACGATTCTTATTGTTCTATATTATATGCGGTTTAGGTGCTGCATTATGTCATACAGGAGTACTTACTTACGAGTTTTCAAGCTTTTTTAATACTTACTTATCTCATCAACCTACGTTACAAAGTTTTACACAGTTCATTAATCAAAATCATTTAACTATAAATAATCCACAGTTCCTTAGTAATTGGGCACACGACCTTAATAATATAGATTATAGCAATTCTGCTAAGCAAATGATGTTTAATACCTATAACGAAATGATTAATGAAACTACAGTAGGTGCATCAGGTGCCGTATTTGGGGTTTTATTTGCTTTTGGGTATTTATTTCCCAATGCCGAATTAATGCTTATCTTCCCACCAATACCTGTAAAGGCAAAATGGTTTGTTGGCATTTATGCACTTTTTGAACTTTATTCGGGTATCAGAAATTCTGCTGGAGATAACATTGCACATTTTGCACATTTAGGGGGTATGCTTTTCGCATTCATTTTGTTAAGGTTATGGAAAAATAAAATTCGTAATCATTATTATTAATAGTTTTACTTAATGAAAACGAGAACGGGGAAATCCTTTTTATCTTATATACCGGGTTATAGTACCAATGCAGTTATACAATTAATAATTTTTAATGGTGTAGGGTATTGTTTGCTATCAATAGCTTGGGCAATTGTAATGATTGTTTATGGCGGAGTTCATTATTTTGATATGTATTTTATACCTAACATAGCCATTTCTACATTAGACCACTTTAAATTGCATTGGTGGACTATGGTAACTTATGGGCTTTTTCAAAGTAGCTTTTGGGAATTGCTTAGCAATATGCTTTGGCTCTATACGTTTGGCAATATTGTGCAATTACTTATTGGTTATAAGCAAGTAATACCTCTCTATTTATATTCGTTAGTTTGTGGTGGCTTATTTTTTATATTAATTCAGTTTTTGCCTACATCAACCCCATTAAATGTATTATTTATAGGACCCAAAGCCGGTTTAGTTGGTTTGGCAATGGCTGCAATAACTTTGTCGCCTAAATACAGACTTTATTTAACTGAATATTTCAGCATACCTCTTTATCTGTTAGCAGGTGTTTTTATTGTATTGATGGTTATAAGCACTGCCTATAACTTACCTTCCTTATTTCTATTATTAGGTGGTGCTTTAATGGGTTTCAGTTATATTAAATTACTAAATGCAGGTTTTAGACCCGGTGCCTGGATGTATGAAATAACAGAAAAAATTGAAAATTCGGTTACCCCCAAAGTAGATTCTAAACGAATAAAATTTAATCCTAAAAGAGATGATGTATTTCAAAAAGCAACTTATAATAAACAGGGTTTAACCCAAAAAAGAATAGACGAAATATTAGATAAGATTAATCTTAAAGGCTACAATTCACTATCACAAGAAGAGAAAGACCTATTAGTAAAAATAGGAAAAGAAAAGTAATGACATAAAACATTAAAAAAGATGCTATTGATTACAAAAAATAATCAATAGCATCTTTTTTATTAAGAAAAAACAATTAGCCGTTTACAGTAACACTGAAAGTTAATTGAATATTGCATTTTAAAGAGTCGGTTGTAATTCTTCTCATTCTACCGCCAATAGAATAATTAAAGTTATTACCTTTAAAATAACTGCTTAAATCTGCGGTAGTATCTACTGGTAATGAAAGTGTAGATTGAAAAATATCGGGTATGGTGCCAGAGTTTATAAAAAAATCGCTTGTATTAGCATCTGAATGAAAAGCTATATTTACGTTTTGGAAATTTGCCCAATTATTAGTTGTAGTAGCATTTGTAAAGTTAAAATTGCAAGCAGTAATCTTAACATTCGAAATGTTTTTTATGCTTAATAAATTACCTGTTCCTGCTTTAATAAAAGAATCTACATTAAAGTAATAAGGTGTTGAGCCTCTAATGGCATTGGTACTATCTACTACAGGTATAGCAGGTATAGTAATAGAAAGAGCGGGTGGCTGTAACTTTAACGTAAAGTGTAAGTTATTGCCTAGCTTGGTGCAAGATTGTGTACCGAAAAAGAAAACAACAGCAAACAAGCAGGTTATTTTCAGGAATAGATTATTCTTTATCATAAGTAAAAGTTTGATACAAAACTAAGCAATAAAATCCTAATAAACAAGTAGTTAACTATTTATTTTTCAAACTTTTTTTTATAAATTAAAACCCAAATTATAATACTGTAAAATAATGTTTTACTTTCGCCTATTAAATGTAAATCAGTGTCTGAAATAGTTAGAAAAAATCTTGTAAAATTTGCCCCGAAAGGGAAAGACAGTTTTTATGATGTATTGAAAATTAGGGTTAACGATTATTTTAAAACTAACAACATAACTCCTTATTCTAATACAAAAATGCATATAAAGACATTGGTAATGTTGTCTTTATATTTTGTACCCTATTTCATTATTGTTACACATGCTGCTTCCACTTTTTTTGCATTAAGTCCTATACTATACTATTTATTATGGGTAATAATGGGCTTTGGCATTGTTGGTATAGGCACGTCTATAATGCATGATTCTAATCACGGTTCTTATTCTAAAAACAGAACAGTAAATCGTTTATTGGGATATGTATTAAATTTAATTGGTGGCTATTCATTAAACTGGAAAATACAACACAATGTGCTACATCATACCTATACAAATTTGGAAGGGCTGGATGAGGATATTGATGCCGGTCCATTGCGAATGACACCTGATAAAGCTTGGAAAAAATACTATCGCTACCAGCATATATATGCTTGGTTTCTTTATTGCCTTATGAACCTATACTGGATAACTGCTAAAGATTATGTTTTAATATTTCGCTATCATAAAAGCGATTTATTACAAAACCAAAAAACAAATTTACGTAAAGCACTTATACATGTAACTTTTCTAAAAGCACTCTATTTTACAACTACTTTAATAGTACCCATTCTATTTTCAGGTATAGTTTGGTATCATGTATTGTTAGGTCTTATAATAATGCATGTAATAGCAGGGTTTTCGTTAGCAGCTATTTTTCAACCTGCACATGTGGTTGAGTCTTCTGAATTTCCGCATCCTTCTGAAACCAGAAGGATACAAAATAACTGGGCAGTGCATCAAATTCTGAATACGGCTGATTTTGCACCCAACAATAAACTTATTTGTTGGTATATCGGTGGGCTTAATTTTCAAATTGAGCATCATCTTTTTCCGCATATCTGTCATATACACTATCCCGAAATAGCTAAGATTGTACAAAAAGTTGCTAAAGAGTATAATTTACCTTATACAGTATTTCCTACTTTTCGTTCTGCCGTAAAAGCTCACGGTAAAATGTTGTGGCTTTTAGGAAACAATGAAAATTTACCCGGTCACTTAAATAAAACATCATAAATGCTACTAAAGGCAGTTTAATATAAAAATTAATATTATGTCAATAAAATTAGAAAATCCGGGTTTCGATACAGTATGTATTCATGGCGGTCATGTTGCTGATAAAAACAGAGCACATCTTACACCAATTTATGCTACCAGCACTTATACATTTGATAGTGCAGAGCAAGCAATAGCTCTTTTCAGTGGTTCTGAAAAAGGTAATATCTACGGGCGTTTCGGCAATCCCACAATCAATGAAGCCGAAGATAAAATAGCGATGTTGGAAGCCTATAATCTGTCTGATGATTTTGGCAATCCGCTCAACTTAAAAGCTATCCTGCACTCATCCGGCATGGCAGCAATCAGCACGATGCTTTTGGGTAATTTAAAATCCGGAGATAAAATCATTTCTCATTTTTCATTATATGGCGGTACACAAGAATTATTAGATAAAGTATTACCTAATTTCGGCATGACGGCAGTAATCCGTGATTTTAGTGATATAAGTAAAGTAGAAGCAGCGATTGAAGAAGATAAAAGTATTCGCCTCATTTATATAGAAACACCGGCTAACCCCACAATACAATGCTTTGATTTAGAAAAACTTGCTAACTTAGGAAAAAAACACGGCTTAATAGTTTGTGTTGATAATACGTTTGCTACACCCTACTTACAACAACCTTTTAGATACCCAGTAGATTTCGTTATGCATTCTACTACAAAATATCTTAATGGACATGGTACAGCAATAGGTGGTGTTTTAGTAGGTAAAGACATCTATAAAATGACCACTGTTATTACAAAAACTCATCGTCTTTTAGGTGCAAACAGTAATGGGTTCGATGCGTTTGTACTTACAAATGGTTTACGTACTTTAGGTTTACGCATGGAAAAACATTGCAATAATGCTGAAAAAGTTGCTCAATTTTTAAATATTAATCCTAATGTATATCATGTAAGTTATTTAGGATTACCAAAACATCCGGATTATGAAATTGCTAAAAAACAAATGAAACACCCTGGTGCTATGATGAGTTTTGAATTGAATGGTGGTTTTGAATCTGCGGTAAAGTTTATTAACAGACTTAAAATGTGTACAAGTGCTGTTTCTTTAGGTACTTGCGATACGCTTATTTCGCATCCAGCATCCACTACTCACGCAGGTGTGCCAAGAGAAAAAAGATTAGCATTCGGTATCACAGACGGGTTAATAAGATTAAGTGTGGGTTTAGAAAATATAAACGATATAATTACAGACTTAGCACAAGCAATAGGATAAGCTGCATTTTTTGATAATTACGAACTAAAAAAGTGTTTTTGAGTTATTCAAAAACACTTTTTTAGTTCGTAATTATGTATGTAATTTTTTTGTCTAAAATACATACATCATTTTAATTTATGTAAAAAACAATAGTATAAAAATAGGAGGGGAGCATAAAGAAAAAAATGCTGAAAATAGGGCAAAGCAAACAAAGATTGAAATGGCAATAAAGTGCCTTAAACTCGGGATGGAAATTATAGATATTATTGAATTAACCGGACTTATGGAAGATGAGATAAGTGCATTAAAATATTGAAAAACAACCGTCTGATTGTTGATTTTCTTGAGTCTTTTGAATTTATTTTAATGAAAATTTCTCAATATTACATTAGAAAAAAGAAACTGCCCTAATTGGCAGTTTCTTTTTTCTAATGTCTTTGGGATAAATATTAATATTAAGCTTCAGCAATATCAGTTAATTCGCTAATGGAAACTAAAGTTTTATTTCTTGTTTTGCGGAATTCAACTAAACCATCAGTTAAGGCATATATTGTAAAGTCTTTGCCTAAACCTACATTTTTACCCGGATGGAATTGAGTACCACGTTGACGTATAATAATATTACCGGAAATTGCAGGTTGTCCGCCAAATATTTTTACGCCTAATCTTTTACTTTGTGAATCACGGTTATTCCGTACACTACCTTCACCTTTTTTATGTGCCATTGTAAATTATACTCTATTTTTTAATTAATTAAGCAATTTCATTTATTTTAATCTTTGTAAAACACTGCCTATGACCATTTTTCTTCTGGTAACCTTTACGGCGGTTCTTTTTGAAGATGATAACTTTATCACCTTTTAAGTGGTCAATAATTTCTGCTTCAACTTTGTGCGTATTATTGCCTATAGTAATAAGACCTTCATTACTTACCATTAGAATTTCAGAAAATTCAACTTTGTCGCCTGTTTCACCTTGAAGGCGATGCACAAACAATTCATCATTTTTCTTAACTTTGAATTGTTGACCGGCTATTTTTACGATTGCAAACATAATGATTTTAATATATTTTTGCAAAGGTAATTTTTTTTGTTGTTATTTTAAAATTAAATTTTAGGTTTTAGGTTTTTATTTTTTTTAATGGTTACTTTTAGTCTTTTAATATAAAAAATAGCGTTTCAAATATATAATTTAACTTTGGCATTGCATAATTAATTATAATGAATCTAAAATCTTTTTTGGCAAAACCGTTTGCTTCTATTGTATATGCACAAGTGCAAAAAAATAGTTTAAATGCTTTAATTGACCAACAGAGTCTATTTAAACTGCTAATACAACAAGCCAATAAAACTATTTTTGGTATAGAACACAATTTTAAAAGCATTAAAAATTATGCAGATTATAAAAGATTTGTACCTATAAGAGATTATGAAGATTTTATACCTTATATAGACAGAATAAAAACAGGAGAATTAGATATATTATGGATGGGTAAGCCACTGTATTTCGCTAAAACATCGGGTACTACAAGTGGTGTGAAATATATTCCTATTTCAAAAGTATCTATGCCAAGCCATATTAATGGTGCAAGAAATGCATTATTGAATTATATGGCCGTGAGCGGTAATACAAAATTTGCAGACGGAAAGATGATATTTTTATCGGGTAGTCCGGAATTAGAAAGAGTAGGGGGCATACCTACAGGCAGATTAAGTGGTATTGTGAATCATTTTATACCTCATTATTTAAGAACAAATCAAATGCCTACCTATGAAACCAATTGCATTGAAGATTGGGAATTGAAATTGGCTAAGATAGTAAATGAAACTATGAATGCAGAAATGTCTTTAATAAGTGGCATACCCCCCTGGATGCAGATGTATTTTGACTGGCTTAGTGAAAGAAGTGGCGGAAAAAAAATAAAAGAAATTTTCCCGAATTTGCAAGTTATTGTACATGGCGGCGTCAATTTTGAACCGTATAAAGCTAAACTATTACAGTCTATTGGTGACAGTGTTGACATGATAGAAACATTTCCTGCCTCCGAAGGTTTTTTTGCTTTTCAAGATAGGGTAGGCGAGGAAGGTTTATTATTAAATACAAATGCAGGTATTTTTTATGAATTTATACCTGCAAATGAAATAGGTACTGCAAATGCACAGAGGTTATCATTAAATGAAGTAGAGACAGAGGTAAATTATGCACTCGTTATTACTACAAATGCAGGTTTATGGGCATATAATATTGGTGATACTGTAAGGTTTGTTAGTTTAAATCCATACAGAATTGTTGTTACCGGCCGTACGAAGCACTTTATATCTGCTTTTGGGGAGCATGTAATTAGCGAAGAGGTGGACGAAGCAATTATAAAAACGGCAAATGCTCAAAATTTACGAATTACAGAGTTTACAATTGCCCCTGTAATAAATGTAAGTGGTGAATTACCTTACCATGAATGGTTGGTTGAATTTGAAACACCCCCTGCCGACTTACCTGCTTTTGCATTGCAAGTTGATATAATTTTAAGAAGTAAAAATATATATTATGATGACCTTATAAAAGGAACTATTTTGCAACCTTTAAAAATAAGGGTCATGAAGAAAAATTCTTTTATAGATTACATGCGTTCAATTGGTAGATTAGGCGGACAAAACAAAGTACCCAGACTTAGTAACGACCGTAAAATTGCAGACGCTATGGTAAAATGGATAGACTATTAGTATTTATATGTATGTTATTTGCTTGATAGTATATTCTCATATTCATCAGGCTTATTAATGATGGATATTCCTTTCTCAAGTTCATCATCATATTGCAAACTTTGTGCTATTCGACCACGAGTGTAATAATATCTTGATGCTATTTCATTACCCAGCATGTGTTTTACTTGCTCTTTATGTTTTAATAAATCTTGTTTTTTGTCGTGAGACAGTTTTGCTTTCAAGGCTTCAAATTCTTGTTTTGATTCTTCGTAGTAATTTTCTTTTAATGCAGTTTTCTTTAAAGAATCAAGGCTTATTTCAGTTTCAGTTTTATAGGCATAATCTTTGTTTTCAAGCCACTTAGAGAATTGATTAAACTCGGCGTCAGATACTAAAAAATTACCAGCGGGCGGTATTGTTTCATGTTGGCGTGCATATTCTGTTGCATAATCAAAAAGGTAATTTTTTGTATATAATGTAATTGCTAATGCACTCATGGGTATGTTTTTAATTTGTACATCAGGTGCTACACCACCACCACTCAATACTGTTCGGCCGTTTTTTGTTTTGTATGCCTTCTTTAATGAATCCGGAATAAAGCCTACACTGCCATCCGGGTTGCGATGTGTATAATCTAATGCTTGTATGCACCTGCCACTTGGCGTATAATAGCGAGCAATAGTAAGTTTTAAACGGGCATTAAACCCTAATGGTCTTGTTATTTGCACTAAGCCTTTGCCATAAGAACGCTCACCAATTATTACAGCTCTATCCAAATCTTGCATAGTTCCTGATACAATTTCTGATGCAGATGCTGAAGAATGGTTTACAATAATAACCAATGGTAAATCTTTGTTCCATGCATTACCTGTGGTACGGTAATCTTTATCTTGCTCTGCAATTTTACCTTTTGTGCTTACTACTAATTGCCCTTTACCTACAAAAATATTACAAATTGTAACAGCTTCATCAAGCAAACCACCCGGATTATTGCGGAGGTCTAATATTAAACCTTTTAATTTAGGTTGTGCTTTTTGCAAACTATCATAAGCCTCTTTTACTTGTCTGGCACAACCCTGTGTAAACTGAGTAAGGCGAACATAAGCTATATCGTTATCTTTACCCATTAGGCTATAATAAGGAACACTGGATATTTCTATTTCGCCCCTTGTTATTATTTTATGTATTGTTGTATGTGTAAATGCATCTTTTATTTTAATTGTTATTTGCGTACCGGGTGAACCTTTTAGTAATAAACTTAAATCATCAATACTTTTTCCTTTTACGGGTTGGTTATCAATAGATTCTACTAAATCACCGGGATGTAAACCTGCTTTTTGAGCCGGGCTGTTTTCATAAACATCACCTACATAAATTTCATCGCCTTTGCGATGCATGTTAGCACCTATACCACCATATTTGCCGGTAGTCATAAATTCATATTCTTCAATATCAGACTCTGTAATATAGTTCGTATAGGGGTCAAGGTCATCCAGCATAGCGTCCACTCCGGCTTTTACCAATTTTCCCGGTTCTATTGGGTCAACATAATAGGTATTAAGTTCTTTTATTATATTAGTGTATATATCTAAATTTTTAGATATTTCAAAGTAAGGGTCGGACGTTTTCGCTGCTATAAAGAAAAAAGCTACAAGGCTAATGCTAATCCCCAAAAGGAAACCTTTTATGCTTATTCGTTTTTTATTAAATTTCATACAGGTATTCTAAGATTTAATTTAATGTACAAAATTATGTTTTTAATAATCAGTGTTTGAATAAATAATGCATGAAAAATGATTTGATTTTGTTAAGATTTTTTGTATACTATTTATTTGATAGAAAAATACGTAGAATTAAAAAAATATATTTTTTGTTTTGTAAAATAGTAAATTATATTTTTTGTTGCATGCATTATAGTAAATTTATATTATGTGTTTAAGTGAGATTTTCTGTGTTTAAGGTATATTAATATCAGTATTATATAATTTAGCAATTATTTATGGGATAATATTTGTATTCATAAAATATATATTTAAAATATGCCCAACTTATTTGTTAAACGCGTATGTCTGCTATTGTGTAATAAAAAATTATTCGTAATTTTAATGCTTTTATACTGGGGTAAATTAATTTATTATTAAATTTAAATAAAATGAAGAAATACGGTTACATAATCATCGGGTTATCAATGTTATTATTATCTGGCTTTAGTGTAAAGGCACAGATGGTAGGAGATTGCGTATTTCTGAAGGGAAAATATGTAGAAGTAGGTATTGCACCCAATGGTGGTTATGGTAGCACCATTCCTGCACCTGCCGGCTACCATCCTTATTTAGGTGGTACTACTTTTAGCTTTTATGACCCGGGCTCTGCTACTACAAATACGAGTGGAAATTTTTTGGGATTTGTTGCAGATGCCGCAATGGACGGATGGACAGTAGGAACACCACCTTATTGGGGTGATTTTTATTTGCCGGGAGACCCACAAGAAGGTTGGGGAATACAAATAGCAGGTGCTGAGTCTGATGCATATATTCCGGCTTATATGGGTGGGGTTACTACCGGATATACAGGTGCACTTACGGGTACAAATATATCGTGTAGCGATGTTGCAGGGGTCATGAAAGGAGTATGGAGCGGTATGGATGGTGCGTTGAAAATAAGACAAACAACAAAATTAGATACTAATAATTTATACTTTACAGTTACGGTTGTATTGACAAATACAGGTGTAACACCTATAAGTAATATTTACTATATCAGAACGGTTGATCCTGATAACGATGAAACAAGATTTTCGGGAGATTATACTACTAAAAATGAAATTACCTATCAATTACCTGATGCCAGCAATCGGGTTTTAGTTTCTGCAAGAGGGAATTCTGATACGAGTGCCTATTTAGGGTTAGGAACTAAAGATTGTAGAGCCAAATGTTGTATTTTTCACTTTTCAGGCTTAGCACCTGCATATCCTTTAGACCAAATTTACAATGAAACAGGAACGGGATATTTATATGCAATGGGTTCTACATCAGTAGAAGATGTAGGTATTGGTTTGGTTTTTAATGTAGGCAGTATCTCAGCAGGAGATAGCACAAAATTAACTTATGCTTATATATTGAACGCCAGGTTTATTGATAGCGCTTTGGACGCTACTACTTTAGCATTTACTGTAAACTCTTCTTCGTTCCCTTCGGGTGATACCATTAATATATGTAATTATTCTTTAGATACTGCAGCAGTAGGTGTTATAAGTTCCGGTTTTTATGATTGGTATTGGTCGCCCGATTCTTTTTTGGTTACTACAACAGGTACTTCTAATGTGATACATGTAGATAGTATTGTTGGTACAATTACTTACTCATTAACCGGGGTAAATTTAGCCGGTGGTTGCGATACGCAGAGATATTCTTTAACTTTTACACACAGACCTGTTGTGGATACTTTAGAAAATCCGGATACTACTATCTGTATCGGGCAGTCTGTGCAAACACGTATATTAGGGTTATCTACATTATCTTATGTTTGGACGCCAACTACCGGTGTGTCTAATCCTAATATTATGGAGCCTATCATTACTCCATCTGTTACTACTACCTATTTTGTAACTGCTACAGCCACAACAGGTTGTTTTTCAGCTTCTAAGTTTTTTACAATAAATGTTTATAAACCACCTATACTTAGTACCGATTCCCCTTATGTAAAAACATGTATCGGTTTGCCGGTTCAGTTAGGGGTGTATCACCCTGCCGATACAATTGCATACCAATATTTATGGTCTCCTATAACTTATTTAAATAGTAGTACAATATTTAATCCTATTGTTGACCCATTGTTGCCGGGCGATTATACCTACACCGTAAATGTAAATCCTTATGCATTATTATTAGGTTGTGGCAGCACAGATACCATACATGTGCATGTATTACCAAATGATTTTACTTTGCATAATGCGGATACAGTTATTTGTTTAGGACAAAGTTTCACTGCCAATGTTACAGGTGGCAGTGCCGAGTTCAATTGGTTATGGACTCCTTCCTCAGGTGTATCTGTAACTACCATACCCGATGCCACATTTACACCAACAGTTACTACAAGTTATACGCTTACGGCTACGTATGCTCATTGTCCTGATATGGTACATGGTTTTAATGTAGAGGTTGATACACTAGCACATCCTGTAACTATTACCGATACTATTTGTATGGGAACGAGTGATAGCTTTAATCTAGCATTTCCCGGTTCCGGTACTTATCATTTCCTATGGACACCCGCAACTGATGTAAATAATGATACTATATCCAATGCGGTGGTTACCCCTACTACAATGGGTTATCAGACTTGGACGGTAAATGTTCGTCCAAATGCATTGGCTTGTTCTGTGAATGATATAATTAATATATTTGTTATACCTAATTCATTTGTAATATCACCAACAGATACAACTATTTGCAGGGGTAATTCGGTACAAGTGATAGCAATTCCTTTTCCGTTATATACGTATCATTGGATACCTACGGCAGGTATAGCAACACCTAATATTATTAATCCATTAATTACACCCGATACATCTGCTGTATATGTTGTAACCGCAACTTATTCTAAATGCCCAACTATGAGCGATACGCTTCGGTTAATTGTGGAGCCGAATCCTTATGTGTATATAGGTGGTAATAGGTTTGTATGCGAATATGATACTTTACATATTGAGGCATCTGTAACACCAAATTGGTACACAGGATATACTTATAGTTGGAAACCCGGTACCAGTTTTAATGACAGTACTGCACAGAATGTAGTATTTACAGATACGGTTACCAGGCATATCTATATTACCGTTTCCACATCGGCAAATTGTAGTACGCAAGATTCTGCATTAGTTACGGTTTATCCGGGTAAATTTGCTAATTTGGATAAGACATTATATATATTCTGTCCGGGAGATACAGCCATTTTATCACCGAGCGGTGGTGTATCTTACCATTGGTATCCGGGTATGTATATTAGCGATAGTTTGGGTATTAGCCCAACAATTATGCCAATAACAACACAGAGTTATTATGTTATTGCAACAAGTGCTTTTGGTTGTAAGGATACTTTGCACTTTAATGTTATTGTAGAACCCGCTGCCATGTTGTATATACAAGATACAGCTGTAACAATTTATCCCGGTGAAACGTATCAGATAAATCCACAAACAAATTGCACCAATTTTACATGGTTTCCATCTTATGGTTTAAGTAATCCGTTTATTTCAGACCCGGTTGCAAATGCAGGTATGGATATGAAATACATTGTATATGGTACTACTACAAATGGATGTAAAGCATCTGATTCTATTACAATATATGTGTCTGATGAAACAATTTTGTCTGTTCCGAACGCATTTACACCGGGAACAGGGATAAATAATATATTTAAAATAGATAAGAGAGGTATTGCTAACTTAAATTACCTTAGGGTATTTAATCGTTGGGGACAAAAAATATTTGAAACCAATAATATAGATAATGGTTGGGATGGTACTTTTAATGGTGTGCCTCAAATGTATGATGTATATGTATATGAACTGGAAGCGATAACACAAAGTGGTAAAAAAGTTAATAAAGTAGGAAACTTAACCTTATTGAGATAAAAAGGTATAGTTGCGACATTGCATATAATTCTGAAAATAAATAAAATATTTTCAGAATTATATGTTTTGGTTTTGTATAGTTTATATTGATAAAAAAAATTAAGTTTTATTTAGATACTATTTTCTTTGTGTTTATTAACTTGAATGCTATAATTTGTATTTATTCAATAATTGGTGTGTTAAGTTTACTTTATCAAAATATTAAGTATGCTGTTTTATTGAAAATATTTATTAGTTTAGTGCCTCGTTGCTAAAGTTTTACAAATTACACAATATTATTTTAAAAATATATTAATATTTATTTATATGAAAAAAATTTATTTATTTATTTTATTTTGTACGTTTTTTGTAATAAATGGTAAAGAATCTAGTGCACAAATGGCGGGTTCAAGTATTTTTTTACCGGGTCACTATTTAGAAATCGGGCAAGAGAATAACGGGTCTTTAGGTCCTGCATGTTCTATTGCAGGCTATTATCCACATCCTTCAAGTTTTGGAGGTACAAACTTGGCAATGGTTTATGATTACGGTCTTGACGGATGGACAGTTGGTTCGCCTCAGTACATGGGAGATTATACCTATCCGGGAACACCATTTGAGGGATGGGAAATGCAGGTAAATGGTACAAGAAGTCAGGCATTTTATTCGTCCGGAACTGGTTATGTTGGAGGTACTCTCACAGGCAATAATGTTTCTTATGTAAATGCCGGAGGAAGATTATTAGCAAATTGGGCAGGTTCTTGTGGCGGTCTTACAATTAATACAGAATCACGTATAGATACAAATGAAAGTGCTGTTGTTTTTACTACCATATTTCGGAATCCTACTGGTTCTCCCATATTAAATGTTTATTTTTTAAGAAGTGCCGACCCTGATAACGATGAATCATGGGCAGGTGGTTCTTTTTCTACAAATAATATGGTTAATTATCAAAATGATGTTGACCATAGAGTAATGGCAACCGGTACAGCAATCAGTCATTCATTTTCAACCTATTCTGTAGCTACAAAAGATTGCAGAGCTGTATCCTTTTTTTATAATTCTTGGCCCTTATCAAGCAGTGTTGATTTAGCTACTTGTTGGAATCAAACTTTCGGCATACCCGGTTCTGCTCAATATACTGTTGGTGGTACTTTAGACGGAGACCACGGTTTTGGGTTAGTATATAAATTAGGTACAATACCTGCAGGAGATAGTACTGTAATTTCTTATGCGTATTTATTTAATAGTAATAATTACGGTATAGACAGTGCATTTCCCGACCCACAAATGGTTGTAAACGGAACAATAGTAGATTCATTGGATACGTTTTCAATGTGTGCACACCCTGGCATGACTATTTTGCCTGTAAATATTATACACGCAACGGATAAAAACTGGACTTGGTCGAAGTGGTTTTGGACCGGTGGTACAGGTTTGGCTACTACTACAGGTGTAACCAATTCAATTGATTTAACAGCATTGTCTGCCGATACAACAACATTTACAATTTATGGTAATGATACAGCGGCAGGTACAATGACCAATTGCCAAACAAGAGTTTTTAAATTAACGATTATACTTTGTTTTGGTGCAATAAATAATGGTCCGCTTTGCCCGGGAGATTTATTAAGATTAGATGCAATCGGGGATTCGGCAGGTGCTACTTATTCATGGACTGGTCCGGGAGGTTTTACAAGTACATTACATCACCCGACAAGACCCTTTGTTACGTATGCTGATTCCGGAATTTATACTGTAGTTAGAACAATGGGAGGCATGCACGATACTGCTCGCACAACGGTTGCGATACATTGGAAACCAACTATATTTATAACTACAAATTCTCCTTTATGTTCCGGAGCTCTTGATACCTTAAATATGTCGGCAGCACCGGATTCCGCCGGAGAAACATTTAGCTGGACAGGACCTAACTCTTTTACATCTACATTAGATTCACCTAAAATTAATGGTTTCCTTGCCATTGATACGGGCTATTATACTGTAGTTGCAACATCTATGTTTGGTTGTAAAGATACCGTAAGTACACATGTAGTATTAGCACCGCCATTACCAACACCTATCATATCAGGAATAACTACTTATTGTACCGGTGAGACATTTGTACCATTTACGGTAACAGGTCTTTTGGGTACCTTATTATGGTACACAAGTGATACAGGTACCATTAGTTCGTTAATAGCACCTACTGTAAATACTACTATTGGTGGTACTTATACTTTTTGGGCGAGTCAGGCAATAGGCAGATGTGAAAGTCCTAAAGATTCTATTACAGTAACAGTACATGTTACGCCTACACCGCCACTTATTACAGGTACTTCAGTATATTGTCAATATTATACTTATATACCACCTACTGCTGCCGGCACAAATATATTATGGTACACTGCAGCATCTGGAGGTGTTGGGTCGCCAATTGCACCAACGGTTAACACTTCAATACCCGGTGTAACTACAATATATGCTACACAAAGCGATTCCGGTTGCGAGAGTGCAAGAGCACCTTTTACTATTACCGTAAATCCTAAACCTGTTTTACCTGTAGTAATAGATTCACCTTCAAATTATTGTCCGGGTCAGGCATTTGTTCCGTTTACTGTAATTTCTGGAGCAGGAATACTTTGGTACACTGCTGCTACCGGTGGAGTAGGTAGTCCGGTATCGCCAACAATGAATACTTCAACAACAGGTACTTATACTATTTGGGTATCTCAAACAGTATTAGGTTGCGAAAGTGATAGAAGCTCTGTAACAATAACTGTATATGACAGTGTAACTTCCGGATTTACTTATATGATAAAATATGGATGTAGCAGTGATACTGTAATATTTGCAAATACATCTACCGGTACTTCAAATTATGTATGGAGTTTTGGAGACGGTACTTCATCAATATCAACAAATCCGGTACATATATACACGATGCAGGCAATAGATTCAGTTAAATTATTGTCTAACAGTGCATCTTGTATTGATAGTGCAAAGGCTGCAATCAATTTAATACATCCTATACAGGCTGCATTTATTGGCAGTCCAAAAATAATTTGTCAAAACCAAGTAGATACTTTTACCAATAATTCTATAGGTACAACACCTACTTATGTTTGGTATTTTGGAGACGGTGGAACATCAACATTGATTAATCCTACACATAATTATCCACATACAGGTACATATACGGTTACATTGATAGAAACAGATTTTGTGCCATGTAAAGATACAGCAACACAATTAATTTATGTAGATACTATAAGCCCGATACATATTGAGCTTACAGATTCAATAATATGTCATGGTACTTATATTACATTAACCGGCTTATATTCTGATATTGGAAATACCGGAATTACCTGGAATTTAGGTAATGGTGATATGATGCAAAATGTAAATCCATTGATGTTTGGTTATGAAGGAGTAGGAACATTTACTGTTACAGCTATAGCACATTATAGAGCCTGTAGAGATACTGGAGCCAGCAGAGTAATAACTGTATATCAGCAGCCTGTTATTAGTTTGGGTACTGATACCTCTATTTGCCCAGGTAGTGAAGCAATTGCTTTAATAGATAATACTAATGCAAGCAATGGAAATGCGAGTTGGCTATGGAATACCGGACAAAAGACTGCTGCAATTATGATTTCGGAACCGGGTTTATATATTGCAACTGTAACAATTGATGGTTGTACTGCAACAGATTCGATATTAGTAAAAAATGATTGCTATTTAAATGTAAGTAATGTATTTACACCTAATGGAGATGGGATTAATGATTATTTCTGTCCAAGACAATTTTTGTCAAGTGGCTTAACACAATTTAAAATGGATATTTACAATAGATGGGGAGAATTGATTTTTGAAGCAACTGCAATTGATGGAAGAGGTTGGGATGGCAGGTTTAATGACGTTGATCAACCGGAAGGAGTGTATATCTATATGATAGATGGAACATTTAAAGATGGAAGACATGAACATCATCAAGGAAATTTAACATTATTAAGATAAATATGTTTTATTTTTACCAACCTTGCAACTAATTTCACTGTCTATTATTTAATATAAATAGGTTTTAAAAAAGATTTTTAAAAACAAAATAGAAATATTTAAAAAACTTGTTTATTTTTATAGCCTGAAATACTAGTTTTATTATAAATTTTTAATATAGGAATAGCAAATTTTACAACAACAAATACAAGAGTTATGAAAAAAAATTATTATTTATTACTTTTAACCGCACTAATTTCTATTTGCAGTACAGGTGTAAAAGCTCAAATGTCGGGAGCGGCAATATTTTTACCCGGGCACTATTTAGAGATAGGTCAGGATGGAAATGGTGCATTTGGTCCGGCTTGCGGACTTGCTGGTTATTATCCACATACCGGATGGGGAACTAACTTAGCTGAAGTTTATGACTATGGTCATGACGGTTGGACAATTGGTTCGCCTCAATATATGGGTGATTATACCTACCCCGGCAGCCCTTTTGAAGGTTGGGAAATGCAAGTAAACGGTGTACGTACACAGGCGTTTTACGCAAGTGGTTTTTCCGGTGGTGGTTCATTAACCGGTACTAATACATCTTATGTAAATGCAGGCGGCAGATTACTTGCAAATTGGACAGGTACAAATGCCGGTTTGCAAATCAATCAAGAGTCTCGTGTAGATACAAATGAAGATGCTGTGGTAGTAACTACTATTTTTCATAATACTTCCGGTGCTCCTGTAAGTAATGTGTATTATTTAAGGTCTTGCGACCCAGATAACGACGAGTCATGGCCTAGCGGTAGCTTTACAACAAATAATCAGCTTGATTATCAAAATGATGTATCAGACCATCGTGTAATGGTAACTGCAACCGGTACAGGTTACTCTTTCGCTACTTTGTCTTTAGGTACTAAAGATTGCAGAGCGGTAGGTTTTATCTATGGTTCTTGGCCATTATCCAGCACTGTAGATTTAGCTACTTGTTGGAATATGACTTATACAGGTGGTTGGGGCGGTGTTTATTATGATTACAGAGTTAATCATACAGGTGATATTGCAATTGGTTTAGTTTATAATATAGGTACAATAGCAGCAGGTGATAGTGCTGTAATTTCTTATGCATATATATTTAACAGTAATAACTATGGTATTGATAGTGCATTCCCTGACCCACAAATGGTTGTTAATGGTGTTATTGTAGATTCAATAGATACCTTCAACTTAATGTATTATCCGGGTATGACAACAATACCTGTTGATATTATACATGCAACTGATAAATGTTGGACATGGTCTCATTGGACATGGACACCGGGTACTGCACTTGCAACAACAGTAGGTGTTTCAAATGTAATTACCGTAAGTTCGTTATTGGCTGATACAACTACATTTACAATTACAGGTACAGATAGTGCATTTGGTATGCAGTCTTGTCAAAATAGAATATTCAGGCTGACTATAATATTAGGATTTGGAGCAACGTCAAATGGTCCTTGTGTGGGAGATACAATAAAACTTCATGCAGTAGGTGATACTGCCGGTGCGACTTTCTACTGGACGGGTCCTGGAGGGTTTACAAGTACATTAACGAATCCGATAATATATCCTGCATCACTTTCGGATACAGGTAGATATGTAATACATCGTACAACCTCAGCGCATTTTGATTCCGGTTCTACTTATGTTCATGTTTATACACCTAATCCGTTGGTATTGGCAAGTAATGCACCATTATGTGCGGGCTTTGTGGATACTTTGTATTTAACCGCAGGACCGGATTCGGTTGGTGAAACATTCT
This sequence comes from uncultured Bacteroidota bacterium, assembly GCA_903916555.1. Lineage (GTDB taxonomy): Bacteria > Bacteroidota > Bacteroidia > Chitinophagales > Chitinophagaceae > CAIYTT01. The sequence goes on along the minus strand of CAIWXG010000027.1, from coordinate 2,201 downwards.
TATGGAGTGGACCATCAGGATTTAGTTCTACAATGGAAAATCCAAATATTAATCCGTTCTTAATTCCCGATACCGGTATATATAGAGCAATAGCAACTACTATTCATGGTTGTAAAGACACAGCATACACTCTTGTTACATTAGCACAAGTACCACATGCGCCTTATTTATATGGCCGAACTACCTATTGTGCCTGTGATGCATTTGTTCCTGTATTAGATTCAGGTATAGTTGTTGGTGGTAGTCTTCTTTGGTATCCATCAGGTACAGGCGGAACTTCAAGTACCATTGCACCATTAGTTAACACTTGTATTCCGGGTACCTATCATTTTTGGGCAAGCCAAATAGTTGGTAGTTGCGAAGGTCCTAGAGATTCTATAACTATAGTTGTACATCATACTCCGGCTGCACCTATTGTAACCTATAATGCAGAGTATTGCCAGTACGACCCATTTGTACCAATTGTGGCTACACCTGCAGGTACAGGCGTTATTTATTGGTACACATCAGTTGGTGGGTCACCATCAACAACTGCACCAACAATAAGTACTGCCACAGCCAATACCTATACCTTCTATGCATCTCAAATAGACTCAGGTTGCGAAAGTCCAAAAACTGCATTTACAATCATAGTTCATCCAAAACCGGCAGCACCAAGTGTAACACCTCCATCGTATTGCCAGTTTGATATACCATCATCATTGGTAACATCCATAAGCGGTGTATTGGCTGGTGCTAATGTAACATGGTATGTAGGCACATCATCTACAGGATTAAGTATAGCCCCAACACCGTCAACAGCATTACCGGGTATTGATTCTTATTATGTAAAACAAACATCGGTATATGGTTGTAAAAGTGACAGTGTTTTAGACCCTGTAACAATACACCCGCAACCTGCAGCACCTGTAACAACAGATACTTCTTATTGTCAAGGTTCAACATCTTTCCCATTAACTGTAGATGCAATAGCAACAGACGGAAATACACTTACTTGGTACACATCGTTATACGGAGCGGGAGCAACCACAACTGCACCTGTACCGCCAACAACTATTGTTGGAACAACTACTTGGTATGTAAGCCAAACAACAAGTTTCGGTTGTATTAGTCCTAAATCACCAATTACAGTAACAACCTTGTACTTGCCTGTGTTTACCATATCACAAAGTAAAACATTTGCTTGTCAAGATAGCACAATGACACTTACTTATACCGGTGCGAACCTAACACAGGGAGCTTATACCTGGATAATACCGGCAGGAGCAACATTGGTAAATGGCAGCACTTTAACATCACCATCTATCACGGTACAATTTGATTCGTTGTATAATAATATAGTTTATTTAACATCAAGCGATTATAATGGCAGATGTGCTACAAGCGACACGATAGAAATACGTGTAGTACCAATGCCTGTAGCCCGTACCTTTATTACACCTGTTGTGTGTGTAGGCGATACAGTAGGCTTGGCATTAAGTTACCGTAGCGAAAACGGCTTTAGTTTTGTATGGGATTTTGCCTTTGGCACATCAGGTACAGACGGACAAATAATAGCAGCTAATTCTAATTCAGGTGGTCCTTACAGTGCATCATGGAATAGTGGTGGCGTAAAAGTGGTAACAGTTACTCCCTATACAGTAGAGGGTTGTAGAGGTAATTTAGTATATGACAGCGTACATGTAAGAGATTTACCGGATGCTACCTATGGTTGGATAACAAATAATCAAAGCTTAGGAAGTAGCAATGAATTGTGTTCTGACGATACGGTTCAGTTTGTAGCTCATACCGATAGTGCTAACTTTGCCTATACTTGGGAACCTGCCCATTTCTTCCGCGAGAATAATGGACATATAATCTTCGGTATCGTACAAATATCTGGTGATATTACCTTGAATGTAGTTGACCCTTATGGTTGTAAGAATAGCGTATCAAGTTATTTTAAAGTAGATGGTTGTTGCACGGTAACGATGCCGAATGCGTTTTCACCAAATGGAGATGGTAAGAATGACTATTTCAGACCGGTATATGAAGGTTATCACCGCTTCCACATCTTTAGAGTAGAGAACAGATGGGGACAAACGGTGTTTGAATCTACCAATAACAGAATGGAATGGGATGGCACTTTTGGAGGTGTACCACAAGACATAGGAGTATATTATTACTACTTACAGTATGATTGCGGAGACCAAAAAGGAATT
>CAIWXG010000026.1 GCA_903916555.1 uncultured Bacteroidota bacterium | reverse complement strand
CATATTCTTTTATCTGTTCCAATGGCACATCGCGCATTGTGCCTTGTCCTTTCCCTTTTTTACCTATTAATGTTTCTATACTTACCGGTTGATAGTTAAGATATTTTGCACTTAAAACATCCATACTTCTTTTGCCGTCCGGGTCTATAACATAATGAGCAAGCATGGTATCATAAACATTTCCTTTTAATTCAAAGCCATACCATTTAAGCATTATCATATCATACTTAATATTTTGCCCAACCCAAAGTATTTCTTTGTCATCAAACAACAGTTTAAATTCATTTAGTATCTTTATAACATCACTTTTTTCAATAGGTAGGGTTACATAATAGGCTTTTCCTTTATTAAAACAAAAGCTCATACCCACCAAATCTGCCAGATTAGCATCAATATTTGTAGTCTCTGTATCAAAAGCTATCTCTTTGTGTTTTTTTAATTCAATAATTAATTCTTTTATTTCTGCTTCTGTTTGTATTAAAATGTAATTGTGTTTTATAGTAGCTATTGTATCTAAGTTGCCATCTATACCTTTTTCTTCTTTAATGCCTTGCTCTGTTTCATAGGGTTTACTATTATTTTCTTTTTGTATTACGCTGTTACCAAAAAGGTCTGTAGCCACCGGTTTATCAAAAAGGTCTTTAGGTGCTTGGTTTTCTGTGCCTGACAGGATTCTTTTTCCTAAAGTTTTAAATTCCAGTTCGTTAAATATTTCTGTCAATGCCTCTTTATTCATTTCTTTAACTCTAAAGTTTTCTTCATGAAAAAGGATAGGCACATTAGTTATGATAGTAGCCAGTTTTTTAGACATGATTGCCATATCTTTACCATTGCGAATTTTTTCGCCCATAGCACCTTTTATATTTCCGGCATTAACTAAAATATTTTCAATATTATTATATTCAGCCAATAATTTAACTGCTGTTTTTTCGCCTACACCCGGTATTCCGGGTATATTGTCTGCGGCATCGCCCATTAAGCCCAACATGTCAATTACTTGGTCAACCCTACTAATACCCCATTTTTCACATATTTCTTTTACTCCCAATATCTCCGCTTTGTCGCCCCCGGCAGCGGGTTTATACATATAAATATTTTCACGCACTATTTGTCCATAATCTTTATCGGGTGTTACCATATAAACGGTGTAACCTAATTCAGCAGCCTCTATAGCTACAGTACCAATAATATCATCAGCTTCAAAGCCATCTAATTCTAAACAAGGCAGGTTAAAACCGTTTATTATGCGTTTAATATCCGGTAATGCTGCTCTAAGGTCTTCGGGAGTTTCCTGTCTGTTTGCTTTATATTCTGCAAAGTCGGTATGGCGTTCTGTTGGTGCAGATGTATCAAAAACTACTGCCAAATGGGTTGGTTTTTCTTTATTTATAAGTTCTACTAATGTATTAGTGAATCCAAATTGTGCATTTGTATTCCGCCCTTTACTGGTAATACGGGGAGTGCGTATAAGTGCATAATAAGCACGATATATAAGAGCAAGAGCATCTAAAAGAAATAATTTTTTTTCCGGCATAGTGCTAAGGTATGAATTTATAACAGAATTTAAATTGAATTTTATTATGGCCACTAAACAAAATATAAAATTATATGCTTATTCAATTTCCATTAGTAATTCAATGTTTTTTCTTTAATTGATACATACATGAATTTATTTTTAATTATATTTATAAATAATTCTTTTTATCTTAACTAACTTTTATTTCTGCAATCAACTATTTTAAATTCAAT
>CAIWXG010000025.1 GCA_903916555.1 uncultured Bacteroidota bacterium | reverse complement strand
CATATAAGCATTATGAAAAATTATTTAAAATTATATTTTTATACAATTATATATTATATCTGTTTGTAAATAGGTTGCCGAATAATGGTTTTTAATTTTTCGGGAGCTGTTCTTCTCATATCACTTAGGTATATTTCTCTGTGTTTGCCACATAATGAGTAGCCACTATCTTTTATGAAATTATGAAGCATAACAATAGTAGATGGTTCATCATTATAGGGTCCAATATATAATATCTGTGCACTTAGTTCTTCATTCATTTTTTCAAATCTCAATGAATTAAGTAAGGGTAGTTTTTTCTTTTTAGCAGCATTTGTTTTGGCAATTTCAATATTTTCTAATGTAATAAATTCCGGTTGTAAAATCATTAATGTCCATTTCCAGTTATTTTTATTTTCCATAGAAAAATTATTCATGTCATCAGTCCACCATAATCCTTCTAGGGGCATTACAGCATAGTCTATTGATTCTTCTCTTTTTTTATACATGAATTTTAAAGTATATGAAACACTATACAATGCCTCAATTGCATCCTGAAACATTTTAGAACTGTTTGGATCACCAAAACCATCAACCATTAAATATTTTAGTTGCGGTACTGTAACTATTTCCGGCTTTTTAGCAGATGCTTTATATAAATTGCTGTATTGTTTCTTTAAATCTATTTTTTCCATTTTGTTTATTTTTTTAGATGTTAAATCATAACTATCCGAAACTATTTTTGCTTGAACAGTAACCATACCTTTGGTTAAGTTCTACCAAAACACAAAAATAGGGGGCTATACAAACGTAGCAAAAATAATAATAAACCGTTACTTCGCCAAATTCTGGATTTAATACCTGACTGGATTCTGCAAGGTTGCATTAATCAATATCATTCCTATAAAGGCTGCTATAAATACAAAACCTACAACCAAGTTAGTGGCTTTAACTTTCTGACAGCTTTGCAAATGCACTACACTGGCTGATATCTGCACAGGGTTATCGGTAAGTCAAACCTTTATTACCGAACTTAAATTGAAGCTAAAACAGGCATGGAGCAACTTCAGTGAAAAAAATCAGAATCTGTATAACATACTACCTTACTATAGAGTATGTATGTAATCAAATACAACCAACCGTTTGCAGAGTGAAACCTAAACCACCTGATTGTCCAAAAGATATTTTTCGACAAAAATCAACTTTGTTCTTGTGAAATCAGCCTTTTATAAAGGCGTTTTTTGCTTTAAAAAAAAAGTTTCGGATGTTTGTGATAAATACATTATAATATAAATATTTTATATTATAATGTATATTTAATACATCCTAAATTTACTCCCCATAACCCGGATTTCTAACATCATTTATATCGGATTGGTTTGTACTTTCCGGATTAAGTTCTATACCAGAAATATCAACCCAGTGTCTTTGTTCAATAATTTCAATAGCTGCTTTTCTAAGTAGATGTTGCCCAACAATTGTTTTTAAACTTTTACCAGCTTGGTGTAGAATTACATTTTTTCTTCTTATTCTTTCTGCCATAATACCTATAATAAGAATAAATAAAGTGGCAATACCCGTAATGGCATAAATTGCAACAATAAGAAAATTAAGTTGATTTTCTCCTAATTTATTTTTCAATTCGGGGTTGTAATAAATATCTGCAATAATTTTAAAGGGGTAATATTCATGCATTTTAATTAGGAGAGCAATACCACCAAAAAAAAGTAAAAAACATAAAATTTCCAATAAAATAAGTAAAGTGTTATTTATAAGTCTTTGTGCTGCAGGTTTGCGCAAAGAAGTACCCAATGGCACTAATAGGTCCACTTGTTCCCTAATCATTTTCCGTTCTTCCCTGAACTCTTCCAGCAGGTCTTCATTCAAGGCATTAATTCCCATTTAATATAAATTTAATTTGCAAATTTAAGTATATTGCAAATCAAACTTAGAAAAGATTTTCAACTATCTACTAACAAATTGTTGAAAAGTATGGATAACTCGTTCCGTTTTCGGAACTTCGCAACTTTTAAAGTAAACAAAAGTATTTATACCACTATTAAATATGTTGTACAGGCAATACTACATGCATAATATTTTTTATTAGTTAGAAAAATACTTGAGTTACAATTTAATAAATTTTAATAATACTAATGAAGTACGAGAAAGAAATATCCTTACGCAGAACCTTTGCTATTATTTCGCATCCTGATGCCGGAAAAACAACACTTACAGAAAAGCTTTTATTATTTGGTGGTGCAATACAAGTAGCCGGTGCTGTAAAAAGCAATAAAATTAAAAAGCATGCCACCAGCGATTTTATGGAAATCGAGAGGCAAAGAGGTATCTCTGTAGCTACATCTGTAATGAGTTTTGAATACAACCATACACTTATAAACTTATTAGATACTCCTGGCCATAAAGATTTTGCAGAAGATACTTATAGAACTTTAACAGCGGTTGATAGTGTTATATTAGTTATAGACAGCGTAAACGGGGTTGAAGACCAAACCCGTAAACTAATGGAAGTATGTAGGATGAGAGATACACCTGTAATTGTTTTTGTTAACAAATTAGATAGGGACGGAAAATATCCGTTTGATCTGATGGATGAAATTGAAAAAGAACTGAAAATTTCTTTGCATCCATTGTCATGGCCTATAAATATGGGTAAAGAATTTAAAGGGGTCTATAATTTATATAATAGCAGTTTAAATTTATTTACAGCCAATCAGAAGTCAACAGAAGAAAATACATTGCCTATAAACGATATTAATGAGCAATTACTTGATGATAAGATAGGGGCGAGAGATGCAAATCAATTAAGGGAAGATGTGGAATTATTAGATGGGGTTTATGGCAATCTTGATGTAAATAAATATCTTGAGGGTAAAATAGCACCCGTATTTTTTGGCAGTGCGGTAAATAATTTCGGTGTTAAAGAGTTGTTGGATACCTTCATTACGATAGCACCGCAGCCACAAGGACGAAATACGGATACAAGATACATTGCGCCGGAAGAAGAAAAATTTACCGGTTTCATATTTAAAATTCATGCCAACTTAGACCCAAGACATAGGGACAGAATTGCATTTTTAAGAGTTTGCTCAGGTAAATTTACGCGCAATATTTATTATAAACATACCAGGCTTGATAAGGATATAAGATTCAGTAATCCGTACTCATTTATGGCAAGGGAAAAAGATATTATAGAAGAGGCTTTTCCGGGAGATGTAGTAGGTTTATTTGATACGGGTAATTTTAAAATAGGCGACACCTTAACAGAGGGCGAAATGATGCAATTTACAGGTATTCCGGTATTTTCGCCCGAAATATTTAAAGAATTGATAAATAAAGACCCTATGAAAACGAAGCAACTTGAAAAGGGGATAAGACAACTTACCGATGAGGGTGTAGCACAATTATTTACACAGCACGGTGGGCATAGAAAAATAATTGGTTGTGTGGGCGAGCTACAGTTTGAAGTTATTCAATACCGGTTGTTACAAGAGTATGGTTCTGCATGTTCATTTGTGCCATTGGCATTCTATAAAGCCTGCTGGATAACAGGCGATAAGAAGAAAGTTGAGGATTTTGCTCGTTTCAAACAAAATAATATTATGGAAGATAAAGATGGTAATTTGGTATATTTGGCACAAAGCGAATGGTTTTTAAACACAGAACGGCAAAATAACCCTGATATTGAATTTCATTTTACATCGGAATTTAAAACAGCGTTAGTTAAAAAATAAAATTTATATTAATT
>CAIWXG010000024.1 GCA_903916555.1 uncultured Bacteroidota bacterium | reverse complement strand
TACACAAATCATGTCTTCCTTTTACTGTAAATGGTTGTATAGATTGTGTTTTATTATTCCATGTATTTTGTTCTTTGGGTGTGCTGCTTGTAGGCTTTACTGCCACTCTGAATACAATAGAATTACCATTACTAATGCCTCCATTTATCCCTCCTGCATTATTAGAATTCGTAGTCCCATATTCATCTAAAATCGCGTCATTGTGCATACTGCCGGTCATAGCTGCAGATTTAAATCCGCTACCGAATTCTATTCCTTTTATTGCAGGTATAGAGAATACAGCATGACTTATCAATGATTCTATTGAATTAAAAAACGGCTCACCTAAGCCAACAGTTAATCCTTTTACATTACAGCATACTATCCCGCCAATACTATCTTGATTTTTAATTGCATGTGCAATAGCTTCTTCAATATTAGTATTACCTCCTGCTTCTATTAACGTTGCATGTATAGATACACCTTGTAAAATTTTAAACGCAACAACACCTGCTGCCACCAAAGGTAGTGTTAACCTGCCAGATGAATGACCACCACCTCGATAATCATTAAATCCATTAAATTTTTTATTAATTACAAAATCAGCATGACCAGGTCTTGGGATATTTTTTATCTCCTCATAATCAGTAGAACGAATATTATTATTTTCAAAAATTATTGTAATGGGAGCACCGGTTGTAAAGCCTTTAAAAATACCACTCAAAAATAGAGGTATATCTTCTTCTTTGCGGGGTGTGCCTCCTATACTACCACCCCTTCTTCTGTCTAAAAACGGTATAAAATCAATTTCGTTGATAGCAATTCCTGCGGGACAACCGTCAATAGTTACACCAACCGATTTACCATGAGATTCACCAAATAGGTTTATGCTGAATATAGTTCCGAATGAATTCAAATTGTCTTTTTAAAAAGTCAATAAAACTGTGTTAGATAAGGGTATTTGTCTTCATATAAGTTTTTGACTCTTTCCAGTATTGTATTTCTTAAAGAATCAATATTTAGTTTTTCGGTTGCAGATACAAATATTGCAGAATTATTAGTTAAATGCTGCCATCTATTATTCAGTTGGGTCAATAGTTCATTTTTAACTTCCGGGTCTAACCATTCATCAAAAACCTGTTTTTCATATAAGTCCATTTTATTGAATATGGTTAAAATGGGTTTATCAAACGCACCAATTTCTTGTAATGTTTTATTTACAACACCCATTTGGTCTTCATAAGAAGGATGCGAAATATCTACAACATGTAACAGACAATCTGCTTCTCTAACTTCATCTAAGGTACTTTTAAAACTTTCTACTAAATGGTGCGGTAGTTTGCGAATAAAACCTACTGTATCGCTTAATAAAAAAGGAGTTTGTTCAAAAACTACTTTCCGGGTAGTTGTATCTAAAGTAGCAAACAGTTTATTTTCTGCAAACACTTCCGATTTACTTAAAATATTCATAATAGTACTTTTGCCTACATTGGTATAACCAACTAATGCTACACGAATATAAGAACCTCTTTCTTTACGCTGGGTCATTGCTTGTTTATCTATTTCACCTAGTCTTTTGCGTAATAAGGCTATTTTATCTTTTACTATACGTCTATCGGTTTCTATTTCTGTTTCACCGGGTCCTCTACTGCCTATTCCCCCACCCTGTCTTTCCAAATGCTTCCACATACCTTTAAGCCTTGGTAATAAATATTGATATTGTGCAAGCTCTACTTGCACTTTTGCTTGTGCAGTTTTTGCTCTGCTAGCAAAAATATCTAATATTAAATCACTTCTGTCAATAACTTTTACACCTACTTCATCACTAATATTTCCTATTTGCGACCCTGTTAATTCATCATCAAAAATAATTATACCTACTCCTTTTGCACGTACATATTCTTTAATTTCCTGTAATTTACCCTTACCCACAAATGTTTTACTGTCGGGATGCGGTAATTTTTGCATGAATGTTTTTACTGTAATTGCACCTGCTGTTTCAACCAAAAATGCTAATTCAATTAGGTATTCATTCATTTGTGTTTCAGTTTGTTCTTTATGAACCAATCCAACTAAAACAGCCTTTTCTTCGTTGTGAATAATATTTTTTTGATCTATCAAAAGTTATAAATTTAAAAAATAGAAAAATTATTAAAACATATCAACTTAATCGTTCTTGTTCTCTTAACCACCTTTCGGGTATATCGTTTCTACATGCAGTTAAATAATCATTATAACTACACGGTACATAAGTACTATTTGGCAAACGCATCCACCATCTGTTTGTTCGTTTGCTTTTCAAAAATACAGTTTCAATTTCAGTAAAAACAACACTCAACATAATAAATTCATCTTGGTCGGTAAGCTTTGCTTCCGTTTTACGCACAAGACAACCATCAATAAAATACCATATCATTTGTGCTATTAATCTGGCTGTCATGTGGTTTCTATCATCTTTTTCGTTATAACCAAATATACCTAAAGAGGTAAGTGTATCACTCATACCGGCATACCGTGTTAATTGGCATATTTCTTCACCTGTAAGCCCGTTTGGCGAGCCTTCTTTATTTGACGGTGCATCGCAATATCTTACAACCGGCATATCGATACTAAATAGGTTACTAGTACGAAGTACAGGTTCCATCTCTTCAATATTTTCACGAACTTTACCTAATCTATAGAAATCAAATCTAAGTTTATCTAAAGTTTCAAGCATTTTTGGGTGTGCATAGTAACTCTGAAAAGCAATATGATTATAATGCAATATAAAATTAGGTGTTTCAGTAAGCATATCTAATAGAAAACTATTTGCATTCATTCCTTCTGCTTCATCTAAATCAATATATATATCTGCAATAGAGGCTATTAAATTTTGTTGAAGTGTTTTATAAACTTCATATTGCTGCATTGTTAAATCGTGCGAACCACCTATTATAATAGCAATCTTCTTGCTATTATGTATTTCATTAAGCACCATAAGTAATGCAGCACGCGTATCGTCTAACGTAGCACCTTGTTTTACGTCGCCGGCATCCGCAATTTTAACTCCATTATGCCAATAATACATTTTATATAATTCTTTTCTTACCTGCAAAGCACTATTGCTATAACTTGCCCCGGCATGTGCACCACGCCATTCACCGCAACCCACTAATACTAAATCGGCTTCATCCCATGAATCAAATTGAATAGTAGCACCTAACTGCAAAGGTGTATAAGTAGTATCTTCAGAAATATCTGTTAAGACTACAGGTTCTAAAAAGGAAATTAAATCTTGCATAGTTTTAAATAATACGGAACTTTAAAAAGAACAAAATTAGGTTTATCGGTGGTATTTTAGCTAAAACATCTCATGTAAATCTTGTTATTGTTAAAAATACTTAAACTCTTGAAGAAAATATCTATGAAACCCCTTGTTTTTTTATATTTTTGGGCATTATCCTTTTGTACTATTTTATAGAGGATATTTTTTCAGCCTATGTCTAACGGAAAAAAAGCAAAACCATCTTATTTTAATGCTATAATGGGTGTTGCATTAGTATTATTCCTTTTGGGTATATTAGGTTGGCTTGTTATAAATGGAAGAGCTTTAACTCGTGCTTTCAAAGAAGATTTGGAGGTAGATGTTGATTTTCATGACCAAACAAGCGAACAGAATATAAAAAGAATGGAAGCAATTTTAATTGCACAGCCTTTTGTAAAAAATGCCCGAATAATAAGTAAAGAAGAAGCCCTGAAAATGGAAAATCAGGTAGAAAGAAGTAATATAAAGGAAATTCTTGGTGATAATCCTTTATTTGCTTCCATAGCTTTAAAATTGAATGAAGAATACGTAAATAAAGATAGCCTTGATAAAATAAGAAAATTCGTATTACAAAGTAATGTAGTTAGAGAGGTAACTTGGTCTAATATGGTTGTGGACCAGATGAACAATAATTTTGGGAAAATAGGTATTATATTAGGTGCAATTTCTATTATATTATTAATTGTAGTTATTTTTCTAATAGACAATACAGTAAGATTAGCGATGTTTAGCAACCGTTTTTTAATAAAAACAATGCAAATGGTAGGTGCTACTCGCTCCTTTATTACACACCCATTTGATATGCGTGCTCTATTGAACGGTTTTATAAGTGGCTTAGTTGCCGTTGTAGCCCTTTGGTTGGTAATATCGTTTGCCAATTCACAATTACCCGAATTGAGCTTATTAAGTGAGCCGGTATGGGTTTTCTTTTTAATGATTGTAATGATACTTTTGGGAATACTTATTTC
>CAIWXG010000023.1 GCA_903916555.1 uncultured Bacteroidota bacterium | reverse complement strand
GTTATAATATAATTTATTTTTAATATTATATTATGGTTCAAAAAATATTTAAAATAATATTGTCAAAACCAACTTCTATCTTTCAAACAATTATATCGGTAAGTTGATCAACTTGCATTAAAATCAACTTGCTTCTTTAGGCAATATGTATAGTTTATTCGCAAATTCACTTTTCTTTTTTCAACATATTTTTTTATGTGTTAAACAAAAAAAATCTCCAATTTTTTTGTCTCATTAAATTTTATCTTTAATTCACTTTTTCTATAAAATAGCTATCAATTTATATAGTAATGGTTTTCATTTTACTATTACATACCTACATTAATTAACTTTCAAAATGTATGGCATTGTCATTAATACTTTACCATTCATTTCTTGTAACGATTTTATTTGTGCATAAATATCGTATTGGGCACCTAATTCTTCTTTTAGTGCTGCTTGTATTGCAATGCTCGTATTTGTATTCGATTTTATTTTCTTTAAAATCATACTTAATTTATCAGTTGGTTCTGGGTAGGTAACTACTTTATATTCAGTAAGTTTTGCCATTGTAGCTGCCGATTTTATAGCTCTGCCAATACCGCCAATATCATCGGCAAGTCCTTTTTTCTTAGCATCAGTACCTGTCCATACGCGTCCTTGTGCTATTTCTTCTACTTGGTCTGCGGTAATATGCCTGCCGGTAGCAACATGGTTTTTAAAAAGAGAATAGATAGTATCAATTTGGTTTTGCACTCTTTTGCCCTCATCTGCACTTAATGGGCGGAAGTTGGCAGGTAAGTCGGCATAAGGAGCATTTTTTACTTCATCAAATGTAACGCCTAATTTGTTTTTCATCATTTTATCAATATTAAACATCATAGCAAACACACCAATACTGCCTGTAATAGTATTTGGTAAAGCAAAAATACTGTCTGCATGGCTCGATATATAATAACCACCCGATGCAGCATAGTCGCCCATTGATACGATTAATGGTTTTTTTGCTTTTAATAATAATAATTCTCTTAAAATTATTTCAGATGCATAAGCACTTCCACCCGGTGAGTTTACACGTAATACGAGCGCTTTAATTTTGTCGTTTTCTCTTATTTTTTTTATTTCTTCGCAAATTGTTTTAGATGCAATTTCGTTTTCGTTATTTTGTTCACCATCTTTTATTTCCCCTTCGGCAAAAAGAACAGCAATTTTATTTGAGTTTATTTTATCGTCAAATTTAGAATTCATTGCATATTCTTCAATATTTATGTATTTAATTTTTTCTTTACCGTTAGGGTCAATTTTTGTTTTTAATTTAGATTCCATTTCATCCCAATAAAGAAGACCTGCAACCATTTTGTTCTTTACAGCATCGCTTGGAAACTGAATTGTACCTTTTTGTGCCAATTCATTTACCTGTTCTTTGCTCATTTGCATGTATTGCGATGCTGCTTTTAGAAACTCATCCCACATGCCACTTTGAAAGCCTTGAATTTGTTCTCTGTTTGGGTCGCTTATTTTTTCGGCTCTAAAGGGTTCTGTTGCACTTTTAAATTTACCTGCATAAAATATTTCAGGTTGCAATTCCATCTTCTCTAATGCACCTTTAAAATAGGCTAATATTGTTGCAAAGCCTTTAAGTTCTATACCACCTGCCGGGTTTAAATAGATACTATCGGCAACTGTTGCAGTGAAATAACATTTTTGTGATATTTCTTCACCATAAGCATAAATGAATTTTTTTGATGTTTTAAAGTCTTCAATAGACATTCTAAGCTGTTGCATAGTAGCCCAACCATTAGCCGTAGAACCTACTTTTAAAAGAATCCCTTTAATGCTCTCGTCATTTTTGGCATGTGCTATAGCCTTTCCTAAGTCGTATAAACCCGGTTCATATTCATTACCTTTATTAAACGCTGCAAAAGCATTTGTTTGTCCTTGTTCGTGTATTTTATTACTTAAATCTATAACGAGAATATTACCTGATTTTTTTTCCTTTTCTGTAACAGATTTTGATACGCCAACAATAATACTGATAGTAAGTATCAACATTAAAATACCGGCAACTACCATAGATAGCAATGATGCGCAAAACATTTTAAAAAACTCTTTCATAAATTAGTTGCCATTTTTTTGGCAGGTCAAATATACACAGGATATAACAATCTATAAATATTTTTATGAATTTTTTAATGTTTATTTGATTGAAAAGGCAAATACTTTTTTTCAAACTTATTTAGATAGGGTTGCTTATCTTCGCACTCATGAAGTTTCTAATAGTAGGATTAGGAAATATTGGTGCAGAATACGACTCTACACGTCATAATATAGGCTTTGAAATTGTAGATACCTTTGTACTTAAAAATAATGGCAGCTATACATTAGATAGGCACGCTTATGTAGCAGAAATAAAATGGAAGGGTCGTGTCTTCGTAGTTATTAAGCCTACTACATATATGAATCTTAGTGGTAAAGCAGTAAAATACTGGATGGATAAAGAGCATATACCAATAGAAAATATTTTAGTTGTAGTAGATGATTTAGCATTACCACTTGGCACTGTACGTATAAGACCTTCCGGTAGCGATGCCGGGCATAATGGACTTAAAAATATACAATTAATGCTTAATACACAAAATTACAGTAGGTTAAGATTTGGTATTGGTAATGAATTCCCTAAGGGCAGACAAGTAGAATTTGTTTTAGGAAAGTGGGCAAATAATGAAATTACAATCATAAAAGAGAATCTTCTTAAATGTATTGAAGCAATTGAGTGTTTTGCAACACAAGGAATAAATAAAGCCATGAATGTTTATAATAAATAAATTGTTTTTTTAGCACTTAAAAATCTGCAATGGGTTTAATAACCATAGAAACACCTTTTAATATAGATTTAGAGTTTATGATTGCGGGCTTCCATAAAAGGTTTATGGCATGGCTTATAGATATGATTATAATATGTATATATTTTTATATTACTTATGTATTTGTAAGTCCTCTTATTGAAAAAAGTAATACAATAGGTATGCTTATAGCCTTATTTGCAATAATAATACCGGTAATGTTTTATCAAATGGCATTTGAGTTGTTAATGAATGGACAAACACTTGGTAAAAAACTTGTAGGTATAAAAATTATTGATAAAGAAGGTAAAGAACCAACAATTGGTCAATACATTACCCGTTGGATATTATGTATAGGAAATCTTTTTGTTTACTTAGTACCTATATTTTTCTTATATGCCTTAGGAAATCCATTCGTATTAATTAGTTTATTAATTATAAATCTTCCTGATATATTATTTATTTCTATTTCTAAAAAATCACAAAAGATAGGGGATATTGCTGCCGGTACGGTTGTAATAGATAGTAGGTATAAGCCTAATATTAATGAAACAATCTATTTAGAAATAGAAAAAAAAGATTATATACCTGTATTTCCGCAAGTAATGCGATTATCTGATAGAGATATAAACGGTATTCGCAATTTGGTAAAAGAAAAAAGACCTTCAAAAGATGCAGAGATGTACACTATTGAGGTAGCACAAAAAATAAAAAATGTTTTAGGTATTGAATCAGATTTATATCCTACTGATTTTCTGCACCAGTTACTAAAGGATTATAATTATTTTACTACGAAATAAAACCTTCTAATCCTTTTTACTATGATACAAAGAAAGTATTTATATTTTATAATTATTTCTATATTAATTGTCGGTATTGTTATATATACTTATTTCCCTGAAAGTGAAATACCAGACAATATAACCATTGAAAAAATAGTAGTTTTAAAATCTGAAAGAAAATTATTGGTTTATGGCGAAGGGAAATTAATTAAGACCTATATAATAGCTTTAGGAAAAGAGCCAATAGGTAAAAAGCAATTTGAATGTGATGATAAAACGCCGGAAGGGCAGTATTATATTTATGATAAAAATCAATATGGTAAATTTCATAAAACATTAGGCATATCTTACCCTAATAACGAGGATATAAAATTTGCTAAGCAAGCTAAAAGATTACCCGGTGGAGATGTAAAAATACATGGTTTAAAAGATAACTTTGGTATATTAAGTAAGTTTCATATATTTAAAGATTGGACAGCCGGTTGTATTGCTTTAACAAATGTAGAGATAGATGAATTATATGACCATGTGCCAATAGGTACACCAATAGAAATTAAACCCTAATTTTATTTCAGCATTTAATAATTAAAGACCTATTTGTAATAATAATTACGTTATTTTTACAACTTATCTTTAATTACATTATTTATTAATGAAGTATTTATTCTCCTTATTTGTATTTATTTCTTTTGAATTTCAGGCCAATGCTCAAAATTCACCAAAATCTTCAAACATAAAAGATACCGTTAAGCAAATTACATTGGATACCTTAATTGTGGCTGTAAAAGAAGGTGGACGTATTTACAGGGCAACTGCATGCAAATATTGGGAAATTACGAATACACGTGTTGCATTGTCTTTTAATTATCCTCAAAAAACAGCAAATGCAAGAGAATGGATAAAATTGCATCCCTATTTTTATCAATCTGATTCTGTGGTACTTGATGCTAAAAGTATGCAAATAGATAGTGTAGAGTTAGTTGGCAAAAAGCAAAATACAGATTTGCAATTTGAATATATTAATAATGAACTGATAGTACATTTTGATAAGAAATATCAAAAAAAGGATAGTATTGAGCTGTATATAAAATATACTGCTATGCCTTATGGTTCACCAACAGGTGGCAGCAATTCTATTGCAGACGACAGAGGTTTGTATTTTATTAATACAAAGAATAAAATACTAAATAAACCTGTGCAAATATGGACGCAAGGCGAATCGGAATCTAATTCTCATTGGATGATAACGATTGATAAACCCAATTATAGATTTACAACCCAAATAGAGTTAACAATTGATGATAGCTTTACTACTTTAAGTAATGGCACGCTTATAAAACAAATTAAAGAAAATAATGGTTTAAGAACAGATATATGGAAAATGGATATGCAAATACAACCTTATGTAGCCATGTTTGCAATTGGTAAATTTAGTATTATTAAAGACCATTGGAAAAGTAAAGAAGTAAATTATTATGTTGAAAATGAATATGCATCTCTTGCAAAAGAAATTTTTAAATATACTTCCGAAATGATGGACTATTTTTCCGTTAGAACAGGAGTGCCTTTTCCTTGGAACAAATATAGCCAGGTTGTTGTTAGAGATTACGTTTCTGGTGCAATGGAAAATACTACTGCTGCATTATTTGGTGAGTTCATGTATCAAAATAAAAGAGAATTAGAAGATAATAATCATGAAATGGTAGTAGCACATGAATTATTTCACGAATGGTTTGGGGATTATGTTACAGCAGAATCTTGGAGCAATTTAACTTTAAATGAATCTTTTGCCAATTATGGCGAACATTTATGGAAGGGTTATAAATATGGTAAAGCAGCAAGAGATGAATATGCCTATAATGACCTAATGGGATATTTGAGAGTAAGTAAGTTTCATGACCCCTCACTTGTGCGCTACTATTATGATAATAGGGAAGAGATGTTTGATGCCATTTCGTACAATAAAGGAGGCTGTATATTAAAGTATATCAATACAATTGTTGGTGATACTGCATTTGATATGGCAATGAAAATCTACTTGACTAAAAATGCATTACATCCCGCAGAAGCACAAAATTGGAGAATGGCACTTGAAGATGCCACCGGACAAGATTGGAACTGGTTTTTCAATGAATGGTATTTTCATAGTGGACATCCTGTTTTAAATGTAGATTATAACTATAATGATACTGAACAGCAACTGCAAGTAATTGTAACTCAAAAACAGCAAGATTCTACTTTTGCATATCAATTACCATTAAAAGCTGCAATAATATTTGGAAAAGAAAAAAGCATTATTGATTTTAATATAATGCATAAAAAAGAAGTATTTATTTATGATTATAAAAATGGAGTAAGACCGGTAATTATTCCGGATTACTATTTTACATTGCCCGGAAAATTAATTGACAATAAAGAACCAAAGTACTGGTTATCGCAATATATAAACGGAGATGAGTATGTACAAAAAGTTCTATCAATAAATGGTGCAATTGAAAGTATGCAAGATACAAATTCACAAAAGCTTATTGATATTGCATTAAATGACAGTTTGTATTCTTTAAGACAGTATGTACTTATACAATTAGCAGAAGTTCAAAATTTTACCTATCGCAACAGGTGGTTAAGTACAATTGAAAAGTTGGCAAAAAAAGATAAAAATCGGTTTGTGAAGCAAAATGCTTTTACTTTATTAGGAATTTGGAAAGATACGACAGCATTACAATATATGATTACAGCATTAGAAGATAGTTCGTATTTAATTGCAGGTGCAGCATTGACAAGTATAAATAAAATAAATACAGATACAGCTTATTATTTTGCTAAGAAGTTAATCAATACAAATCCGAAGTCAACATTAGAGGGTAGTATTTGGTCTATAATAGGTGAGAAGGCAAATGAAGAAGACCTTGAATTTTATATACAAAAAGAGTCGTTTTTATATGGCAAATCATCATTAAGTTTTGCATATAGCTTGTATGATTTTTTAAAGAATAGCAAGGGTAGAATGCCATTTTTGGATGGAACGGATGTAATGAAGAAATTAATTATGAAAGAGGAAGTAAAATCTGTTAAAAAGAGTTTGATAAACATATTATTTGATTTGGCAGAAAATGAAAAAGAAGAAATGAAAGACATTGATAACAGTAAAGCTACGTTTGGTAAAAATAAATTTACTATTATAAAACAAATATTAATGGATGTAATTTCTATTGAAACTGAATCTGAGGTGAAACTGAATTATTTAAAGAGAATTAAGGAGCTATAAATTATAAATACTTTTGTGTTAAATTATTCTTTATTTTTAATTATCAAATTAAAATCAAAAAATAATATTTATCAATATGAATAAAATAATAAAAAAATTAGCCTTATTTAATGTTGATTTTATTGGCATTATTAATTAAAAATTATTATTTTGTTTATCTGGAAGAAAAAAATGAATTTAAAAAAGCAGAATAAATATATAAATAGTATTATTTGAAATAAAAGAGTTTAAAATCTTAATATTTTTTCTTAATTTTAACCTTGAAAAAATAAATTATTATTTCATGAAACCTTTTCTACAATTAAAAGCATTAGTTACTTGCATTGTTTGTATTTTATTCAGTCAGATAGCTAAATCGCAAACAACCTTTAGTTACACAGGTTCTATCCAAACCTATACAGTACCTACCGGTGTTACAGGAATATCGATTACAGGAAAGGGTGCCCAAGGCGGTGGAAATACAGCATTTAGTTATTCCGGTGGGCAAGGAGCAATAATATATGATGTATATACCGTTACACCCGGTCATGTTTTGGATGTAATGGTCGGTCAACAAGGCTTGACTGCTTATTATGAAGGTGGTGGTGGCGGTGGTTCATTTGTATGGGATGTAACAGCCGGTAATGTATTACTAAACGCAGCCGGTGGTGGTGGTGGTGCAGCTTATTCCGGTAACGGAGTTAATGCTGTAACTACAACAAATGGTACTAATGGTGTTGGTGGTTATAACGGAGGTGGTATTGGTGGATATGGAGGTACTATGCCAACTTCTTGGGCAGGTTATTCCAGTTGGGCATCCGGTGGAGCCGGTTGGCTTTCAGGAGGTAATACAGGTTCAAGTTCAGGTTGTTATTCAACCGGCGGCAGTACACCTTTAAGTGGTGGTGCAGGCGGGGTTTTTACTGGAAGCACGTATGCAGGTAATGGTGGTTATGGCGGCGGCGGTGCAGGTAATGCAAGGTGTGGTGCTGTTGGTGGTGGTGGTGGCGGTGGATATAGCGGTGGTGGTCCCGGCTGCGACAATGGTAGTGTTTATCAACCAGGTGGCGGTGGCGGTTCTTATAGTAGCGGGTCATCTATGTCGGGTTCTGTTGGTAATACAGGAAATGGTCAAGTTGTTATTACCCCAATCAGTGCATGTTCGGGTACTGTTTCAGCCGGTACTTCTGTAGCAACGCCTTCAGCCGGTAGTTCTGGTACTACATTTACTCTTAGCCTTACAGGTGCTACAGCAGGTGGAGGTATGACTTATCAATGGCAATCATCATCATCTAGTTCAGGCCCATGGACAAGTATTACAGGGGCTACAAATGCTACTTATACCTTTACAGGCATTTCTGCAAATACGTATTATCAATGTATTGTTACTTGTACTAGTAGTTCATCAACAGGTACATCAGTAGTAGTCGAAATTATACATTCTGTTACTCCCACATGTTATCCTACTTCTGCTTCTTGGTATGCCGAAACAGGGTCTATAACTTATGGTGTAAATGCTTTTAGTATTACTGGTTATAGTGGTTCATCTTTAACCGATGCAGGAATAGTAGCTGCTGCTACATCAGCAAATCCTACTACCGGGTATTTAGATAGAACTTCAATGACACCTGTTAATATGCAACAAGGTGGGGTATATTCTAGTAATGTTACTTGGGGTACTGCATCTCCTCACCAATATACTCAGGTTTGGATAGATTTTAATGATGATGGCACGTATCAAGCATCCGAAGAAGTTTCGCCTGTTTCAGGATGGAATAGTTCAATGACCCCTAATCCAACATATTTTAGTATTACAATACCAAGTGGTGCAAATACAGGTGTACACTTGATGAGAATGAGGGGTATTTGGGAGTATAATGCAACAGATATTGGCTCTGCTCCCGCACATACCGATCCATGTTTGTATAACTATATGGGTTCTGGTGCTTACCCAGATTATTGGAGTGGTGACGTTGTAGATTACTTTGCCAATATTGTTCCATTAGTATGTTCGGGTACTCCAAGTGGTGGTACTGCAGTTGCAACTCCTTCAACTGGTGGTACAGGTACTTCCTTTACTTTAAGTTTGTCTGGTGCTACAACTGGTGGTAGCCTTACCTATCAGTGGCAATCTTCTTCATCAAGTACAGGTCCTTGGACAAGTATCTCAGGTGCTACAAATGCTACTTATACATTCACAGGTATTAGTGCCAATACCTATTACCAATGTATTCTAACTTGTACTACAAGTGGTGGTACTGCAACATCCGGCAATGTTGAAATTATTTTTTCTACAAGTACAACATATTCTTGTTCAACTTCTCCTTATACATGGACAGTACC
>CAIWXG010000022.1 GCA_903916555.1 uncultured Bacteroidota bacterium | reverse complement strand
ACCACATATAATAAAAGAAATACACAAACAATATCTGCAAGCAGGGGCTAATATATTAGAAACAAACACCTTTAATGGGCAAGTAATTTCTTTGGCAGACTATGATATGCAATCTTTGGCTTATGAAATAAATTATGAAGCTGCAAAAATTGCAAAAGAAGCAGTAAAAGAATTTACCAATGAAACAGGTAACAAAGATTGTTTTGTAGCAGGTGCAATAGGCCCTATGAATAAAACACTTTCCTTATCGCCTGATGTTAATAACCCTGGCTACCGAGCAGTTACATTCGATGAAGTTGCCGATGCCTATTACGAACAAATAAGTGGCTTGGTAGATGGTGGTGCAGATATTTTGCTTGTAGAAACAATATTTGATACACTGAATGCAAAAGCAGCTATATATGCCATTAATAAATATTTTGTAGAAACAAAAAAAGATAGATTACCGGTAATGATTTCAGGCACTATTACCGATGCATCTGGGAGAACTTTAAGTGGACAAACATTAGAGGCTTTTTATATTTCTGTAATGCATGCCAACCCTATAAGTATAGGCTTAAACTGTGCTTTAGGTGCAGAACAAATGAGACCTTATATTCAGGAGTTGTCTGAACTGGCTGCATGTTATGTAAGTGCCTACCCTAATGCCGGTTTACCAAATGCCATGGGCGAATATGATGAAACCCCCGAAACCATGTGTGCAACCGTATCGGAGTTTGCAAGAGAGGGCTGGTTAAATTTAGTTGGTGGTTGCTGCGGCACTACACCACCCCACATTGCAGCTATAGCAAAAGCAATGAAACAATTAAAACCAAGGGAATTGCCGGTAAGTGTGGAGGGGTAATTTGTTAGTATGAATACATTTTGTTATAGCGGATGCAATGCTATATACTCATATATGTTCACTTCCTCCTCAATTGAAGGCTGAAGTAGCCGATTTTGTAGCTTTTTAGAACAAAAAGCCATCATAGAAAATGAGAATATAAAACGCCAATTGGGAGGTTTAAAAGGTATGTTTAAAATGACACCTGATTTTGATGAACCATTGGAAGTCTTTAAAGAATATATAACAAAAGCTTACTAAAATAGGATTGTTGAAAAAAATAAATATATAATTAAGAATTTCAATAAAATAGTTACCTAAATGGGGAAAATAAATACGTTAGAGGATGCTATTTTACAAAGCATGGAAGATATAAATCGACCCGCAGATTACATGGAAATATACAATCATATACTTAAAAATGATTATTATCCTTTAAATTTTAACGCAAAAGCACATCCATCAGGTACAGTAAGTGGACGATTAACAGGGTTATATCAAAAAGGTATAATTGATAAAAATAAACAAGGTAGAACATCTTTTTATTTTATTTTAAAGAATATATTAAGCAAAGAGGAGAAGAAAATAATAAAAAATGAAACAAAAGAGAATAAATTAGATTCTCACTATAGTGAAAGTCCAATAAGAAAGGAAGAAAATAAATATTCTTTTCATAATGAATTAGACGACTCAACTAATTATGTGGATTCAGACGGTGTAGAAGAAGAAACTGAAGAATACCAACCATTTAACCCTGAGGAAATATCTATTAATACCAAAACAATCTCAATGGAAGGTTGCTTAAGAAGATTAGAGCAGGGAACTATTATTTTGGCTCCGGAATTTCAAAGAAACGAAGTTTGGGATATAAAGCAAAAAAGCAGATTGATTGAATCCATAATGCTTAAAATCCCTATCCCAATGTTTTATGTTGCTGCCGATGCTAAAGAGGTATATTCTGTGGTTGATGGTTTACAACGCTTGAGTACAATTAAAGATTTTGTTTTAGGAAAAAAATATTTAGAAACAAAAGAAGCAAAATATAAAGGCGAGGGCATAAGATTAAAAGATTTGGAATTTTGGGGAGACAGTTATAATAATTT
>CAIWXG010000021.1 GCA_903916555.1 uncultured Bacteroidota bacterium | reverse complement strand
GATGCGCTTAAAATAATGAAAGAAAATAAAATAGGCGGGATTCCGATTGTTGATGAGCATTATTTACTTGTAGGTATGCTTACAAACCGTGATTTGAGGTTTGAAAAAAATAATTTGAAGAAAGTCAATGAAGTAATGACGAAAGAAAGGCTGGTTACAGCACCTGCCGGTACTAATATGCAACAGGCAGAATATATTCTGGAGCAATACAAAATAGAAAAATTACCTATAGTTGATACTAATGGTAAATTAATAGGTTTAATTACGTTTAGGGATACCATACAATTAAAGAGTTATCCTTATGGTTGTAAAGATAATATGGGTAGATTGGTTGTAGGGGCTGCAATTGGCATTACAGCAGATATTCTGGATAGAGTAGAGGCTCTGAAACATTCCGGAGTAGATGTTATAACTTTAGATAGTGCTCATGGTCATTCTAAGGGTGTTATGGAAGCAATAAAAAAAGTTAAATCGGTTTTTAAAAACTTACCGATAATTGCCGGCAATGTTGCAACTGCTGCCGGTGCTAAAGCATTGGCAGATGCCGGTGCCGATGCCGTAAAAGTTGGTGTAGGACCAGGTTCAATCTGCACCACAAGGGTTGTAACCGGTGCCGGTGCACCACAACTTACAGCAGTAATGGAGGCCGTTAGCGCATTAAAAGAAAGGGGCATACCGGTAATTGCTGATGGTGGTATTCGCTATACAGGCGATTTGGTAAAGGCTTTGGCAGCAGGTGCATCTTGTATTATGGCAGGTTCTATTTTTGCAGGTACTGAAGAAAGCCCCGGCGAGACGATTATTTATGAAGGTAGGAAATTTAAATCTTATAGAGGTATGGGGTCGGTAGAGGCAATGCAGGAAGGTTCTAAAGATAGATATTTTCAAGATGTAGAAAGTGATATTAAAAAATTAGTGCCGGAAGGCATTGTAGGACGTGTACCTTATAAAGGTTCATTAACAGAAGTTGTGCAGCAATTTGTTGGTGGGTTAAGAGCTGGTATGGGCTATTGTGGTGCCAAAAATATTGCTGCATTGCAAAATGAAGCACAGTTTATTCGTATTACAACTGCCAGCATGATTGAAAGCCACCCGCATGATGTGGTAATTACCAAAGAATCATCAAATTATAGTAGGTAAATTAAATAAATAAAGGAGTTAAAGGTTGTACCTTTAAACTCCTTTATTAAAATAGTTTACAAAATTGCTTAATAGCGACCGCTATTATATCTGTAGCCACGATTACAATCGTGATTGCGGTAATAATGATGTTCGCAACGTGGGCGTACATACATTACAGGTGCAGGTGCATAATACACCGGCGGAGCTACATAAACAGCAGGAGCCAATACTCTTACTCCAAAATGTGGACCCCAAAAATCTCTTCTGTGTCTTGGGTGTGCATTAGAAACGGTACTGATACCTATTGAAAATAAAAGGATCAATAATGTGCCAACAAGAAATCTGTTTTTCATAAAATCTTTTTTTGTTTACCAAGATAAGTACAAAATTCTTGCCAAAACTAATTTTTTGAAACATTTTTTTTATAAAAGCGTTTAATTAACAAATGTTTGATAGTGGGTATTTGTAAATTATTATGTTGTTATGTGTTTTCTTGAAGTTTAGAATATGTTTTAAGCTAAGTGAAATAGAAGTGTATGAGTAAATTGAATTATGTTAATATATAATTAAATTAAATAATCAGTCGTTAGTTTTAAATTCATTTCTCATAATTACAATAAAAAATTTTATATACATAATATATACTAAAGACGAAAAATAAACAATATATTAATTCAATGGGAATTACGAAAATGTATAATTTTTTATGTTTTTTTCTTTTTGCAAATTTTTTCTACTTTTATAAAATTTTTAAAAAGTAGTTCCTTTTCACTGTAAAAAAATTTAAATATGAAATATTACTTAATGGCATGGAAAAAATATATTACATTTCATGGTAGGGCAAGCAGAAATGAATATTGGTATTTTACGTTTATAAATATAGCAATTAGTCTAATAATACATTTTGTAAGTTTAAAAGCTGGTTTGCCAGGGCTTATTTTGGGGCAGACTATAATTGACCTTGTTTATCTATCAGCAGTTTTAATGCCATTAATTTGTGTCGGTGTGCGCAGAATGCAAGATATTAATAAGACAGGGTGGCATTTACTTATTCCTATATATGGTATATGGCTTGCATGTTTAGATGGAGTAGCAGAAGATAATAAAAATGGGGCTAAAGCAACTTATTAGTTTTGCTATTATTTATGAGCAAATATTGAATAAGTTACTTTTAAATTGGTTCTATTCTTCGCTTTTATTCATTGCACTATGTTTTAGTTTATTACTTAGTTCTAAACCAAGGTATTTTTCAATGCCTTTTTCTATTATATAAATAAGTGGTGTTAATACGATTGCCATAGTAAATTTATAAGCATAATTAACCATGCAAATAGCCAGTACTCGCTGATAAGACCAGTTTTTACCTATTTTAAATGCTATAAATAAAACTATAAAACTATCTACTAATTGTGAAACCACAGTAGAACCTGTGGCACGTAGCCAAACATATTTATGACCAGTAATTTTTTTTATTTTATGAAAAATATAGACATCTATAAACTGACTTGTTAAAAATGCGACAAGGCTAGCAAAAATAATCCACATACTTTGTCCGAAAATAGTATCAAATGCGGCTTCCATATCTGGTACACCGGCATTTTTACCACTATTAATCCAAAATCCTGTATCAGCAGGTACTTTCATTGCTAAATAAAACATTAAAAATGCATAGCAAATAAGACCTACCGCGATATAAGAAATACGTTTTACAGCTCTTGGTCCAAAATATTCATTTACTATATCTGTCATTATAAATTCTATTGGCCATAATAAAACGCCGCAAGTAAGTGTAATTGTTAAGCCTTGCTCTCCAAAAAGAGTAAATGGTTTTGGAATTAAACCAAATACTTTTTCTAACGAGAAAAGTTTGCCACCAATACATTCAGCAATAAGAGCATTTGCTACAAAAAAAGACCCTAAAAAAAGAATTAATTTAGTAGGTTTGTCATTAAGTAATTTGTGTATCATTTTTAATATTATGGCATAAAACTATTAAGTAATTTCTAAATAAAATAGAAAGAATTTTATAGGTTTATCAATTTTTCTGATGTTTTCCAAATAATATATATATGTTGAATAAGGAAGTTAATTAAAAAATAACAAGTAACTTTGTATTGGTAATTTTTTTTGTCTATTAAATGTTATATTTTTTAAAAGTTTTAAAATGTTTATTTAGGTTAGGTCTGCATGTGTTATATAAAAAATATATTAATAATATTTTTCTTTGTATTAATTTTAATACATGCTAAAGCACAAAAGGCTACAGATACCTTTAAGTTATATTTTGATATAAATATACCTGAACTTTCATCAAATGCTGAAAAAAAAATTAATTTACTAATATATAACGACAAAATAATTAATGGGAGTACCATAATGATAATAGGTTATGCAGATTATTTAGGTAGAGAATTGCATAATAAAAAATTATCTATGGAACGTGCTGAGAATGTTAAAAATACATTAGTTAAATATGGCATAAACCCGGCTGACATAAAATTATGTTTAGGTAAGGGGCAAATAACACGCAAAGGCTTAATTGATAAACAGGGTTTCCCTACGGACAGAAGGGTAGATATAGTAGTAGATAATATTATTAAAAATGAAAAGCTACCGGTAAAAACAAAAAAGGATACACCAATTGTAATAACAAGAATTGATAAAACACCAGTAAATGCAGTAGTAGTAACTGATTTAAATGAAATATCTAAATTTAGTGTAGGTACTACTATATTGCTAAAGAATGTATATTTTCCGCCTGACAGACATGTAATAAAAGCAGAATCTTATGAAACATTAGAAAAACTATTTCAGGTATTGAAACAGAATCCTAAGTTAAAAATCAGTATAGAAGGTCATGTCTGTTGTATAATTGATGCACCTGATGCATTTGATATTGATACCGGAGAACCAATATTGTCAGTAAATAGAGCTAAAGCTATTTACGATTTTCTTATAAAAAAGGGTATAGAAGACGACAGGTTATTTTATACCGGTTTTGGTAAACGTAAGCCTATTATAGCAAATGAAAAAACAGAACAAGATGCTGAGAAAAACAGACGGGTTGAAATTAGAATTTTAGAAAATGGATAGTTGGAAAGAGCGAAATAAAATTATATATTATTTAATTTTTTTAACTATTTAAATATAATATAATATAATTTTATTTAAATAGATTATTATTTAGAAGTTTTTATTTTATATATATGTTTTTGTTGTT